>JBKJLF010000561.1:0-5757 GCA_046597185.1 Burkholderiaceae bacterium
GTGTTGTGTAATCGCTTTGAGAAAGCCACTTCCTGTCGGGCCGCTATACGCGTTGGCGGGTGAAAAATACAACAATGCACCCGTAACTTCAGGAAAATTGGGGAGCAAGCCAGACACCCGCCTTACGTCAGATTTACAATCTAAACCCGTTGTTTGATTTGACTTCGATTTCAACTTTTTCAAAGGAGCTGTCTGTGAGTACATTAAATATTGTTCAAACCGTTGGATTATTAAATTTTGCATCCAATGGTGTTTCCAGTTTCAAGGCATTACAAGCCGATTTAAAAATGCCAATACCAGTGATACCCTGATCTTTACCGGGCACAGCCTGGCCGGTGCGCTCGCGCGCTTCTTTGCCAAACGGCCAAAAGGCAAATTGCCCGATCACAAAACAGGCTTTGGCCCAGGGAATGCCGATGATGGTAATCATCGCCAGCGCACCCACCAACCACCAGCCCAGGCCCATAAAAAAGCCACCACATACAAACCAGATAATATTGCCAAGAGTTTTCATATTTTTCCAATCGTGAATACTGCATCATTACAGTATTAAAGTGGGTTGGATTGTAGCAGAAACCTGTTGGTATTTTGTGCACCGAAGCGCTGCTCACCGATTGCGCCTGAGCCATCAAAGCTTCTTTCGACAAATTCAAGCGTGGTGCGATGAATGCGCACCACGCTGCTGGCGCGCGTGCCGTAATCTGGCAAGGCAATAAAGGCCATGGCAAGGGCGCGTTCGATTTCCATCGGAATACCGGTGCGCGGTAGCTCGGCATCCACCGGGACGGTGCGATCGGCCAGGATTTCGAACAAGTGCGCATCTGCCGTTGTTTGTTCCAACGTCGCCAACCCCGCCAACCCCGCCAACCCCGCCAACATTGCCAATGCCGCTTTAATACGCACCAACTTCGGCCATGGGGTATTGAAATGGGCGTTGGACACCGCCCCGATGCCGGGAGACATGGCAACGCAGCGCGCGCCCCGACTTTCAAAGCCGAGCAGTTGTTGCCCATCAAACAAGAGTAAATTGAAGGGATTAAACTGCCCGACCTCGTGACTCAGACGCGCAAGGTAGTCATCCGCTGATAAGTTGCCCTGCAAAAAACCGCTCACCAGTGGTCCGCGCGAGCGGGCATCGGGACGATTATTTTGCAAGTCGCGGTAGTTGGTTAGCGCCGCCAGACGACCGTGGCGATCCACGCCCAGCCAGGTGCCGCCACCTTGCAAGTCTTTACCTGCCAGTACGTCGCCATCTTGCCACCAATGCAGGGCAGCGCTCGGGCGGGCATAAAATTCGTCGCGGTTGGCGATCAGCAACAGCGGCGTGGCGCTGTCCGGTTGCCAGTTCCACGCGATCAGGCACATGGCTTGGGCCGCCTTATGCTCGCCAGCAATGGTCGCGCGAGCCTTGCCGCAATCATCTTCAAGCACAGCGCTTGCATGTTTGCAGTCCGGGATTGCATGTCGGATGAATCCATTGCCAATCGGTCTTGTTGCACGAATCAAACCTTCACAAAATAAACCCAGGTAACACCACAAAAGCAGCACAAAAACAGCACATTCCGGCTAGTGCACTCAGGATTTGCGCCGTCCCGGCCCCGGCCCCGCCACCGCACCGCGCACTTCAAAATTAAGCCGATCCACCTGCTTGCCCGCCGCATCATACAATTGCAACTGATGCTTGCCCGGCCACGGCATCCAGTCGCGGCTCAGTTCCTGGCGGGCGTTGACCTGGTTGGCGACGGTCTTGCCGTCCAGCACCAGCCTGCCAGCACGCAAGCCTTGCGCCAGCAGGCGCACGCGTTGGCGCGTGGGCGGGATGTCGGGGTCGAGCGCGATCAGCATGCCGGGCGTGGGGTAGCGCAAGGCGGCAAAATTGCGCTCGGGATGGGCGGCGATGATGGTTTTTTGGGCGGTGCCGGCCAAAAAGTATTCCTTGCGCGGCGCTTCCAGATGATCTTGGAACGTGATTTGTGCCACTTCCACGCCCGGCGGCGGCGCGCTTTGCGCCGTGCTCCAGTCGGTGCGGTTGCCTGGCACTGCGCTTTTGGTTGTACTTTGGGCTTCGCTTTTGCCTGCAACCTGGCTGGCCCGCCGCCCACTTTCCAGATAATGGACCAGCTCTTGCCAGACAGGCGCGGCCCCGGTCACGCCCGACACATTCCACATCGGCAGGCCGGAGGCATTACCAACCCACACGCCAATGGTGTAATGGCGGGTGTAGCCGATGCACCAGTTGTCGCGCATGTCTTTGGAGGTGCCAGTCTTGACCGCCGACCAGACGCGCGTGGCCAGCACACTGTCCAGCCCGAAGGTGGGGGCGCGCGCGGCGCGGTCGGACAGGATGTCGCTGATCACGAAACTGGCACCAGGGTCCAGCACGACCACACTTTTGCCACGCGGCTGATCCATAACCAGACGCGGCGCGCTGGCCATGCCGCCATTGGCCAAGGTGCGGTAGGCATTGGTCAAACTGAGGAGGTTGACATCGGCACTGCCCAGCGCCAGGCTGTAGCCGTAATACTCGCCCTTGTATTTGAGCGGCAAGCCAAGCAGGGTAAGGCGCTCGGCAAAACGCGCCGGGGTCACCATTTGCAAGGTGCTGACGGCGGGAATATTGAGCGAGGATGCCAGCGCCGTGCGCACGCTGATCAAGCCCTTGTATTGGTGGTCGTAATTTTGCGGCATGTACTGGCCGCTCTCGGTCGGCAGGTTGAGGCGCGCATCATTGAGCAGCGAAGCGGCGGTCAGCCAGCGCTGCTCCAGCGCCTGTTGGTATAAAAACGGTTTCAGGGTGGAACCGGGTTGGCGCAATGCCAGCACGCCATCGACTTCGGCCGCCGTGGACAGGGTGCCGCTGGAACCGACCCAGGCCAGAACGTCGCCACTGGCATTGTCCAGCACCACTACCGCGCCATCTTCCACATTGCGGTTGACCAGCGCCAGCAAATGCCGCCTGAGCGCGTCAGATGCAAAGCGTTGCACTGGCAGCTCCAACGTCGAGCGCAGGCTTTGGTTGGGTTTGGCGAGCAGTTTGCGTGCCAGATGCGGGGCCAGTTGCGGCGCGGCGCTTAATTGGGCGGTGGCGTCGTCGCTCGCCGGGATCAAGAGCATTTTGCCCGCGTTAGCGCTGCCGGGTGAATTGCGTCCGGTACGCGCCAGCGCCAGTTGCGCGAGGCCAGGCAGGGCGCTGCAATCGTGCGCGCGCTGTTGCTGTTTGAGGATGGTGCAGGCGCGTTCGACCACCTTGCCTGGCTTGGCATTGGGGGCGCGGATCAGCGCCACCGCGAGCGCGGCTTCGATGCCGTTGAGGCCGCTTGGGTGCTTCTCGAACAGCACGCGCGCGAGCGCATGCACGCCCACCACTTCACCCCGAAAACTGACCAGATTCAGGTAGGCTTCGAGAATCTGGTCTTTTTTCCAGTCCTGTTCCAGCTTGCCGGCCAGCCAGGCTTGCGACCATTTTTGCATCAGACTGCGCGACCCGCTCTTGCGCTGCAAATCCTGATCCAGCAAACCAACCAGTTGCATGCTGATGGTGGACGCGCCGCGCGTCTTGCGCTGCCACAGATTGTCCCAGGCGCTGCCCGCCACCGCATTCCAGTCCACCCCGGCGTGCTGGTAAAACTGCTTGTCTTCGGATGCGATCAGGGCGGTGCGCAGGGCGGGCGAAACCTGATCAAGCGTGATCCAGCTCAAGCGCCGCTCTTTCGGGTTCAGGCGCATTTGCTGCAACAGCGCGCCGTGCCGATCTTGCAGGCTGGCTTCGGATGAAACAAAATCGCGCCGCACGCTGGCATAGCCGGGCAATTGCGCCGCCTGCGCGGGGGCGCACGGCAGCGCCAGAAACAACGCCAGCAACGGCAACATCGGCAGCGCCAGCAGCAGCGCGCGCAGGGGGCGCTGCTGCGCACGCTGCTGGCCGTGCGGCGGGCTCGTGGTTTTCATTTGCGTCCCATCCATCCTTATTTGATGCTCATTTTGGCGTTGGGCGATTCGCCAAACATTTCCGGCATATACATCGCCTCGACCCTGGTTGCCGGTAAATTGAATTCGCCCGCGTTGTTCAGCCGCACGGTGTAGCTGGTACGGAACACGCCCTTGGGAATGAATTGATAATAGGCGCGGAAAAACTCGAAGCTGCGTTCCTGATACGCCAGCCAGGCGCTGTCATTATTTTGCTTCTCACCTTCGGTGGCCACTGCCGAATCCCGCCCAAGGCCGGAGCCAAGTAAGCTTGCGCCACTGGGCAGGGGGTCGGTCAGCACGGCCCAACTCATGCTGGCCTGGGCCTCGGTTTCGATGGTAACGCGCAAAATATCACCCACCGAATAGCGGCCCGCCACTTTTTGCTCGACCGCTTCAATCGTCTTTTTGATGCGGTAGCCGCTGGAAAACGGGGCCTTGAGCACCGCCGCCGCCGTGCTTTGCAGCGTCACCCACGGCTTGCCGCTGCCTTCGTGGCTCAGTTGCAAACTGGCGTCCGCGCCCGCGCCAGGCCATGGCAGGCTCAGTCGATTGCCGGCATTGCTGCCCCAGGTGTAGCTCTGGCTGGCACTGCCGACCCTGGCCTGGGTTTGCCCGCCGACTTTTTCGGCTTCAAATTTGGCCGCAAACTTGTTCAGCGTCAGCACACCCCAGGCATTGGATACAGTGGAAGCCCAGGCTGCGCGCTGTTGCCGCCCCAAAGCGCCGGTCATCATACGCGGGATGTCGCCTTGCCACGCAGCTTGATCCATGGTCAGGTTGATCAGGCGCAGCGCGTTGGCGTCGGCGTGGCTCATCAACCACCACCAATAATCATCGTTTTCGGTGCTAAAGGCCATGCGCGTGCCCTGAAAATTCATGCGCGCACGCAAAATCTGTTCGGCTTCCGCCAGCCGCTTGGCGCGCTCCGGCCAATCGGGATTGCGCAACAGAATCGAATACCAGTCCAACACCGCCCCGGTCGGCCATTGGTTGGGCAGAATCTGGATCGAATCAAGCATTTCCACCCGCGCCTGACCATAGCGCGCCAGCGCCTCAATGGCAGAGAGTTTGCGCATTTCCAGATCCTTGCGCGGCGACCAGAAATCTCGTACCACCTTGCCATTGATAAAGGCTGCCAAGCCGACCAGCATTTTATTGCGGCTCGCTTCTGGAATCTCAAACCCGGCTTCATTGGCCATCGCCAGCACATAGGCGGTCAGGGTATCGCTGCCTTTCTGGCCACCGGGATAATAATAAGCCAGACCGTCACTGTCGATATAGCCGGGCAAATCGCTCACCATGCGCTGCCACAGTACCGGGTCGTTCAGGCCGATGGCTTTGGAGGTTTTTTGCTCCAGGCAGGCGAAGGGGTAGGTTTCAAAATAGCGGCGCAGGCCGATTGCGGCCCCACTGAGTTTGGGTGTCAGTTGCACCACCACGCCACCCTTGCCGGGCAGACTGTCGGCCGGTTGTGCCAGTTTCAGGCTGGCGCTCTTGTCAAGCTGGAACAGGGTCGCTTGCTGTACCGTAATCGGGATGGTGGGCACCACGCGTTGGCTCACTTTCAGGCTGTCGCGTGCCACCACGCCGTTGTTGGCATTGCCACTGGTGTTGCTACTGATATCTTCCGCGCTGATTTCCCACTGCAGCGCGCCGCGTTCGCTGGCGTTGGCGGGCACATTGATTGCCCATTGCGTAGTGGCGGCGCTGTCGGCAGGCAGATTGACGTTTTGTTCCGGCAACTCGGCATCCAGCCCATTCACCTTGGCGCGCAGGCGCACTTGCAGC
>JBKJLF010000834.1:0-8647 GCA_046597185.1 Burkholderiaceae bacterium
GAGCAGGGTAGTTTTCCGCGCAAGGGCGTGCCACGGTTGGAAGAAGAGAATCGGTTTTATGTGGCGATTACCCGTACCAGGGCGCATTTGGTGTTGTTGGTGCCGGAGCTTGCGCAGGCGAATGGAGGGAATGGAATGGCGGGTGTGGAGAGTGGGTTTTTGCAGCGGATGGGGTGAGGATGACTCGTGAAGTGCTGTGGCAGAATTTTAAAAAATGGGCTTAAATGTAGAAATTCTGCGCAAAGCGGGTAAATTATTGGATAATGGTATGAAATTAAACTCTTATCTGTAAAATTTCTGCATGTTAATCGAATTCTCAGTCAGCAACTTCCGCTCCTTCCGTGAAAGGCAAACCTTTTCCATGGTGGCGGCACCGCGCCTGCGCAAGAAGGAAAATGTGATTTCCCCCGTAGTGAAAGGGGAAAAGCTTCCGGATCTGCTGAAAATGGCAGCGGTGTATGGGCCCAATGCGTCGGGCAAGAGTAATTTGGTGAAGGCGCTGGGTGTGTTTCGCGACATTATGACACCAGAACCAAGTACGGAGAAACAAGCGCTGCCGGTTGCACCATTTCGTTTCGATCCCACTTTAATCGATCAACCTAGCCGCTTTGAATGGCATTTTATTTGTGAACATCAGCGTTACGCGTTTGAACTGGCGCTCACCTCAGAACGGATTATTGAAGAGAAATTGACTTCCTTCCCAATGGGCAAGGAAACCATTCTTTATCACCGCCAGCGCAATGGAAATGGCGATCAATATCATTTTGGTGCGCAGCTTGAAGGTGGGGAATTTTTACATCAAGCATGGCGTGACCTCACCAATTCGCAAACCCTGTTTATCAAACAGGCCGTGGCCAATAGCAATGAAGCGTTAAAACAGCTAGGTGTGCCTTTTGGCTGGCTTGCGGCCTCCAGCAAACTAGGTGCAGATAGGATGCAAACGTGGGCAACGGGAGCACTGCATTTAGCGGCATTGCAACCGAAGATTGCGGCAGAAATAGCAACTTTTTTGCAAAGCATTGATGTCCCCATGGTGGATATGCGATTTGAACAAAATGCGGATGCTTACAAGAGCCCTGATTTGACAGATTCAGAATTGTTAGTCATGCTGACAAACCCGGCTAAACGCGCCAAAGCCACATTCACCCATGAAACGGCACTCGGCAAAGCAGAATTTGATTTGGCAGACGAATCAGAAGGGACGCATAATTTAATCGGCTTTTGGCTACTTTGGGCTGCGCATAATCGCCAGGGTAATGAAAGCAATTTTCTTGCCATAGATGAACTCGACAGCAGCCTTCACCCGAATATTATCAGCACGCTCATCCAGCAACGACAAACGCAGGAACAAGGTGGCCAACTCATCTTCACCACCCACGATACTCACCTTATGGACACCAAACTCCTGCGTCGTGACCAAATCTGGCTCACGGAGCGCGATGCCAACGGTGCCACCCAACTCTACTCGATCCACGACATTGCAGGCCGCGAGAGTGAAGATATCGAAAAGCGCTACTACGAAGGCCGTTACCGTGGTTTGCCTGTTCTGCGCGGAAAGTAAGCGATGGCGCGGCCCTCATTTACCCGCACTGGCGGCAAATTCAAACCACAGCCCACGGTGCTGGTGATTTGCGAGGACAGCAAATCCGGCAAAAGCTACCTGCAAGACGCGGCCCAGCATTTTCGCGCCCATGTGAATGTGGAAATCGTGCATTGTGGTGCCACCGATCCCGGTAATATCGTCAAGGAAGCCTTAAAACGGCGCGCCAGATTTGAACAAGTCTATTGCGTCATCGACCGCGACCGCCATGAAACCTTCGACAGCGCACAACGCCTGTTAAAAGCCAACAAAGACACCAACGTCGAGCTCATCGTTTCTTACCCCTGTTATGAATTTTGGCTACTGCTGCACTTTGGCTATTGCCGCCCGGCTTATCAAGCGCAAGGCAATAAATCGCCCGGTGAGATGGTGGTGGCGGATTTGCGCAAAAAACCGGACATGCAAGACTATGCCAAAGGCGACACGACCGAACTGTTTGCGCGCTTGCTCACACGGCTACCGGATGCACGCAAACACGCCGCCAAAGTACTTGGTGATGTGGCGCAAACCAACGAACTCAATCCCAGTACAGCCCTGCATTTATTACTGGATCAATTTGAAGTTCTGGGCCAACTTCAGCCTGCCATAGTCTAAATTACATTCCATGCAAGTAGTCAAAAAACTGTCCGAACATACCCATTGCCGTTTAACGCGCCACGATATATCATTTCGCCCTGCCCGAATCATTCAAATGCCCACACACGCAAGCCCTGTTTGCAGGCAACACCGTCGCCAGGTTTGCCAACATTCGTATTGTGGCCGAGCGCAAACTGCAAATGTTGCATCGTGTTACCCGACTTGAAAATTGTAAATCGTCCTTGACATCCGATTTTTTTCGTGTAATATGTCAAGCATGCTTTACATGATCCACCCCACGCCAAACCAGGCAGCACTCTGCGCTGCTTTTTTTATCGCCCGTCATGTCAAGCACCCTTTACATTCAACCCGTCGCCGGAGGAAAGCACCATGCAAGAAAGCAAATATTCAAAAAAAGAATTGGCCAGCAGTAAAAAGTACACGCTCGAACTGGCCATCGTTATCGTGCTCTACATGGTCGTGCTGTTTGCCTCCATCAGCTTTGCCAAAACCATGGAAGCGGGCATGGCGCGCACCATCGTGGTGTTGCTGCCGACCTTGCCCGCCTTGGGCATGTTATGGGTGATTGTGCGTTTTTTAAGGCGTATGGATGAATACCAAAGAGTACGGTTGCTGGAGCTTCTGGCCATTGCCGGGGCCATTACCGTGTGCTTTAGCTTCAGCTATGGTTTTTTGGAAGGCATCGGCTACCCCAAATTGAGCGGTTTTATCATCTACGCCGTGTATATGGGCAGTTGGCTGGTAATGAGCCTGGCGCGCAAGTTTTGGGAGCGCTGAAATGAAAAACATCATCAAACAATTACGTGCCGAACGTGATTGGAGCCAAGCCACCCTGGCCGATCATCTGGAAGTATCACGCCAAACCGTGAATGCGCTCGAAACCGGGCGCTACGACCCCAGCCTGCCACTGGCATTCACGATTGCGAAACTGTTTAACAAAAAAATTGAAGAGATATTTTTCGTCGATTAAGCCGACCCGGCCTAAAAATTTGATCACTCTAATGCCTGCACTGTAATCCCACTATTTATTGACATTGAAGAAGGAGCTTGAACATGAACTTAGCAAAAATCTGCCACGGCAAAATCAATCGCATCGCACTCATCGGGGCCTTATTGGCTTGTATCGCAGCCGTCCATAACGATGCGGCTGCAGCGGAAAATATCAGCAGCCCGGCCGTCAGCAGTGCGGCCACCATCAGCACCGCAAGCGCGTCATTTCAGGTCGGCAGCATGTATGTGGAAGTACGCGGCAACGGCGCAGGCAAGGGCGCGCCGATTATTTTGATTCCCGGCTTATCCAGCGGGCCTTATGTTTGGGATGCCACGGTCAAACAATTAGAAAAAGATCACACTTTATACTTGGTCACGTTGGCCGGTTTTAACGGTAAAGCACCGATGCCCGGCGCGATGATGGAACAAGCCCGCCAATCTTTGCTCGATTTGATCCGAAGCAAAAAAATCGAACAACCGATTTTGATCGGCCACAGCCTGGGGGCGATTTTATCCATTTGGTTTGCCGAGCAAAACCCAGCTTTAATTCGCGCCGTGTTTGCGGTGGATGGCTTACCCGTGTTTCCCCGCACCGAAACCATGACGGCAGAACAAAGGCAAGCCATGGCGCAGGGCGTGAAAGCGCAAATGGCGGCGGAAACGCCGGAATCATTTGCCGTCAGCCAATTGCAATATATGCAGAACATCGGCGTGATCAATCCTGCACTGGCCAAAACCTTGGCCCAGCGTAGCGCCAGCAGTGACCGGGCCGCTGTTGCCCAATACATGAGTGAATTGCTGGCCATGGATATTCGCAAAGATTTGCCCGCCATTAGCGTACCCGTGGCGCTTGTGGTGCCTTACAATGCGCCGGATATGGCGGCGGCAGGCATTACGGAACCCGCCAAGGCGGCGTATTATGCATCGTTGTTGGCAGGTACGCCCAAGCTGCAAGTGCTATCCATCAAAGACGCCAGACATTTTGCGATGTTGGATCAACCCAGGGTGTTTGCCGAGAAATTGGCGGGGTTTATTCAAGCACTGAACCAAGTGAGCCAGGTGAGCCAAGTGAACAAGGTGAAATAGCCAGGGTGGACACCTTGACCATTGGGAATCAGGATGAGCTGCTGGCTCATCCTTGATGGTGCTTAGCCGCGAGTCGGCTTATTTTGCCGTATCTTCAATTTGAACAAACTGGCCCTTAAACGCAACGCCCGCCATAATCGCACCGACGTGGCATTCAAACTCGGTGTCGCTGGAGTTTTCCACATTGTTGTAGTTGCTCACGATATTGATAACCGCATTGGCCCCCAATTGTTTGGCGCGCTTTTGCAAGGCCAACATGTCGGATAAAAATACCCAGTTGCAGGCTTTTTCATTGCTCTTGCCAAAGGCATTGGTCTTTTGGCTGGTTTTATCGCTGCCCAAGCGCTTCAGAATCTTCGGTGTTGGTTGATTGCCAAAGTAAAATTTGACGGAGTCACCCAATTTTTCCTGTGCATCATTGGCGGCAATGGCGCCTGCAATGGGTAACATTACCTTGGTATCACTCGCTTGCGCAGGGATAGCTTGAACTGCTACGAGTGCCAGTGCTATTGCGATTAATTGCTTCATTTTGCTTCCTTCTTTTGGTTGATAAATAAACTGGTGTGTTTCAAATTAACGATATTTCCTGAAAATCAGCGAGGTATTGATGCCGCCAAAGGCAAAATTATTCGACATCACATATTCACATTCGATCTGTCTTGCCTGCCCCATGATGTAATCGACCGCACCACACTGCGGGTCGATTTGCGCCAGATTAATGGTCGGGGCAAACCAGCCTTCGCGCATCATTTGTATGCTTATCCAGGCTTCCAGCGCACCACACGCGCCCAGCGTATGACCCATATAACTTTTTAGCGAACTGATCGGCACGCCGACACCGCTTCGGGCACCAAATACTTGCGCCGTGGCCTTTGTTTCGGCAATGTCGCCATGCTGGGTGCCGGTGCCATGCGCATTCACATAGCCAATATCATTAGCCTGCAAGCGCGCGTCTTCCAGCGCCAATTGCATCGCACCCTGCATGGTGGCGGCATTGGGTTGGGTCACGTGGCAACCGTCGCTATTGGTGCCAAAGCCGACCAATTCGGCATGGATATGCGCACCGCGCGCCTGGGCGTGCTCCAGCTCTTCCAAAATCAGGCTGCCAGCACCTTCGCCGATGACCAAACCGTCGCGTCCGGCATCAAACGGGCGCGGCGTGGTGTGTGGGGCGTCGTTGCGCACACTGGTGGCGAACAGGGTGTCAAATACGGCGGCTTCGGTGGCGCATAACTCTTCGGCACCACCGGCGATCATGGCCAGTTGCTTGCCCGAGCGAATCGCTTCATACGCATAGCCGATGCCTTGGCTACCCGAGGTGCAGGCCGATGAGGTGGTGATCACGCGCCCGGTAATGCCAAAGAACACGCCGATATTCACCGGGGCCGTGTGCGCCATCATTTTGATATAGGTGGTGGCGTTGATGCCCTTGGTGGTGCGCTCTTCCATCATGCGGCCAAAGTCGCCAATCGCACTCGGTGTACCTGCCGAGGAACCATAGGCGATGCCCATTTTGCCACTGGTGAGCAAGGGGTGATCCAGCAAACCCGCATCTTGCAGGGCCATTTCGCTGGCACGGGTGGCCATCAGGGCGATGCGGCCCATGCTGCGCATACTTTTGCGGTTGTAGCGCTCATTGAGTTCAAACGCGACGGCGGGTGCGCCAAGCTGGGTATTCAAGCCTTCATAATCAGACCATTCCTGCATGCGCACAATCGCATTGCGATATTCGCCCAAACGCTGACGAATACTTGGCCAATCATTGCCCAGCGGGCTGATGCCGGCCATGCCGGTGACCACCACGCGCCGACTCATGCCATACCCCCATTGACTGAAATGACTTGGCGTGTAATATAGCCTGCGTCGCTACTCAATAAAAAGCTGACGGTGGCGGCCACTTCTTCGGGTTTACCAACCCGTTTGGCGGGAATATATTTCATCACTTCGTCCAGTGGTACTTCGCTGATCATATCGGTTTCAATCAAGCCCGGTGCCACACAGTTGACCGTGATGGCGCGCTTGCCCAATTCAATCGCCAGGGCTTTGCTGGCACCAATAATGCCGGCTTTTGCCGCGCTATAGTTGACCTGGCCGCGATTGCCAACCAGGCCCGAGACTGAAGCCATGGTCACGATGCGGCCCGGTTTGCGGCGCTGAATCATGGGCATGATCAGCGGGTTGAGAATATTGTAAAAGCCATCCAGATTGGTATGGATCACCAGATCCCAATCTTCGCCACTGATGGAAGGGAAGGCATTGTCACGCGTGACGCCAGCGTTACAGACCACGCCATAGTAGCAACCATGTTGTTCAATATCGGCCAGCAAGATTTCACGCGCGCTATCGCGTTCACTGATATCAAACTGTAATACTCGCACCGCGCGGCCGATGGCGGCAATCTCTTGTGCCACGGCGTCGGCTTCGTGCCGTTGTCTGCGGCAATGCAAAACCAGGTCATAACCTTCGCGCGCCAGACGCAGGGCGATGGCTTTGCCGATGCCGCGTGATGATCCGGTCACCAAGACCGTTTTGTCTGCATTTAAACTCGCTTGTGTTACTGCACCAGCCACTGCACTCATTGATTACTCCGCTGTAAAAAATCATGGACGTTTTCGGGTTGATACACGGTGATGGTGGCACTGGCGATCATGTCGCCACTGGCACCATCGGTAATCCGACACTCAAATGCACCCAGGCCATTGTCGGCTTGCAATGCAGACTGGACATGCACGTGCAACACGCTGCCCACCAGAAATGTGGGTTGGTTGCATACATAGCGCCGGGTACCCAGTAAAAAACCCAGTTTGATCGGTTCGCCGCGCAGGTAGGCGGCGTACCCGGCATGGGCGGCAATCGCCTGGGCCATATATTCGATACCAATCCAGCCGGGTACGCCCTCATCCTGGCAAAACAGGGTTTCGGGCAAAATATCGATTTCGGCACAGAGTTTGTCCTGATCCACTGCGCGCAGGCGATCCAGTAACACCATGGCACCCTGGTGTGGCACCAGTTGACGAATATTCGGTAAATTCATGCAACTCTCCCTAGCACCAGGGCAGCATTGGAGCCACCAAAGGCAAATGAATTACTCAAGGCCCAGCTAACAGGCCGCCCCAAACGATCACCGGGTAATGCGATATGTAAGGCGGGTAAGGCCGGGTCGGCGACACCATCCCATAAATGTGGCGGTAATTTGCCTTCCGGGTTATCGTCCTGCATCGCAATCCAGCATAGCGCCGCTTCAATCGCCGCTGCGGCACCCAGGGCGTGCCCGGTCAACGGCTTGGTGGAACTGAGCGCCACCTGGCTGCCAAATAAAGCGTGTACGAGCCTCGCTTCCATGGCGTCGTTTTGCAAGGTCGCGGTGCCATGCAAATTAATGTAATCGATTTGTTGCGGGGCGATGCCTGCGCGTTTGAGCGCTTGCGTTATTGCCAGCCGTGCGCCTTTGCCTTCGGGGTCGGGCGCGGACATATGATGCCCGTCCGAGGCTTCGCCCCAGCCGCATAAAGCCACTTGCGCCGGTTCGCGGCTCATTAAAAACAGCGCTGCACCTTCGCCAATATTAATGCCGCGTCGATTGGCACTGAGCGGATTGCATGGGCTGCTACTGACCGATTCGAGCGCGCAAAAGCCGGCCACGGTGAAGCGGCACAGGGTATCCACGCCGCCGGTCAAGACCGCATCGCAGACCCCCATATTGATCAGGCGGGCAGCGCTGGCCATGGCTTTGGCGCTGGAAGAGCAGGCGCTGGAATGGACCCAGGCTGGGCCGCAAATGCCCAGTTCTTGCGCCAACAGGGTGGCGGGTGATGCCATTTCTTGCTGCGCATAGTCAAATTCCGCTGGCAATGGGGCGTTGGCGTCGGGGTGATTCAGTAAGGCTTGTTCGGTGCATGCAATGCCCGAGGTGCTGGTGCCGATGATCACGCCCACCCGATCCGCACCATGGCGGGCGATGGCAGCATCCAGTGCCGGGCGAATTTGATCCAGCGCAGTCAGGGCCAGTTGATTATTCCGGCTGCGCTGCGCCAGCGCCAGGCGCGTCGGTTCGGCCAGCGGCGCGTCCACGAGGCCCAGCGCCAACTCGCGCCTCGGCGAGCAGGCCGTAGAGAGGGTTAAACCCGATTCTGCCTGCACCAGCAAACGCTGGCGAACGGCCGCAAGGCTCGCTCCCAGGGCGCAGACAATTCCACAATGATTTAAAAATAATTTCATGAAGCCCGAATGTTTTTATTGTGCTGATTGTGCTGATTCAATCGTAAGGCGGTAATTGTAACGCACGTTTTGTAAAACGGCAGTACCATTCCATCGAAGTTGTTCACTATACTCTATTGTTGTGATAATTTTATCATCCAAATATAGGGTTCGGCG
>JBKJLF010000044.1:0-7110 GCA_046597185.1 Burkholderiaceae bacterium
CGTCCAGGAAAATCAGAAGTATTTCGCCTTTGGGGCGATAACACCCTGATGCGTGAACTGACGGGTTTTTCTCCCCAGTTTAATATTCGCGAAGGCTTGACCCGCACCATAGAATGGTTCACCCGCAGCGAAAACCTGGCCAAATACAAGGCTGACCTTTACAACGTGTGATCAGCGAATGTTCTCCACCCTTATCACCTTCATCCGCGACCACTACCGCAGTACGGAGTTCATCCCGCTGCACGCGCCGGTTTTCAACGGGCGCGAGAGCGAATATGTGCAGGACACCATTGACTCCACTTTTGTTTCAAGCGTGGGCGCATATGTAGACCGCTTCGAGCGCGACATGGCTCGCTATACCGGCAGCCCCCGCGCGGTGGCGGTAGTCAATGGCACTGCGGCGCTGCACCTGGCGCTGCGATTGGTGGGTGTTGGGCAGGGTGATCTGGTCGTCACCCAGGCACTGACTTTTGTGGCGACCTGCAATGCCATTGCCTACTGTGGCGCGCAGCCAGTGTTTGTGGATGTTGAAGCCCACACCCTGGGTTTATCCGCGATGGCCTTGGAGAGTTGGCTCAGCGAAAACACGCACTTGGATGCTGAGGGCTTTTGCCGTCATCGCCAGAGCGGGGCCGTGGTGCGCGCTTGCGTACCTATGCATACATTCGGCCACCCTGCCGATATCGACGGCCTGCTTGCTGTCTGCCAGCGTTGGCAAATCGCCTTGGTCGAAGATGCCGCCGAGTCACTGGGCAGCCTTTACAAGGGGAAGCACACGGGCTGCATGGGACATATCGGCACGCTGAGCTTCAACGGCAACAAGATCATCACCACGGGTGGCGGGGGTATGTTGTTGACCAACGACACGCTGGGTACGCGGGCCAAGCATTTGAGCACCACCGCCAAGCAGCCGCACCCTTACGAGTTTGTGCATGATGAAGTGGGGTACAACTACCGACTGCCCAACCTGAATGCCGCGCTGGGCTGTGCGCAGTTGGAGCAACTGGAGGCGTTCGTCCTGCAAAAACGCAAGCTGGCGGCGGCGTACGAAGGCTTGTTCAAAGGCAGCGAACTGCATTTTGTGCGCGAGCCAGATCAATGCCGCAGCAACTACTGGCTCAATGCCGTGATTTGCGAAGACCGCCAGGCGCGCGACGCCTTGTTGAAAGCCACCAATGCTGCGGGGGTGATGTCACGCCCCATCTGGCAATTGATGAACCGCTTGCCCATGCACCAGTACGCCATGCATGGCTGCTTGGAGCAGTCGGAGTGGCTTGCCGACCGGGTCGTAAATCTGCCCAGCAGTGTTTTGCCAGCGACAACAATATGAAATGCATAGGTATTTTTGGCACGTCAGGGCATGCGCGCGAGCTGGGCGATATTGTCCATGACTTGGGCTATCGGGCGATTTACGTGGCTCGTGATCTGGCAGAGCGCAACGCATGGTTGCTCGGCGACGAGTGCATGGTCGAGTCGGATGTTGGTCAATACCGCGACATGGAGTTTGTTATCGGGATCGGTGAAAACGCAGTGCGGCAGAAGGTGGCCCTGCGATATATCAATGACCTTACCTTTGCGAATCTTATTCATCCTTCGGCCACTTTCGGCACGCACCAACGCCATGCGGTCGAGATAAAAAAAGGTGTGGTTATCTGTGCTGGCGTGCGTCTGGCAAACAACATCACGATTGGTGATTTTTCCATATTCAACCGTAATGCAACCATAGGCCACGATGGCATTGTCGAGGATTACGTTCATGTCGCCCCCGGAGCTTGTATTTCGGGCAATGTTCACCTCTCGATACGGTGCTGGATTGGGACTGGTACGGTCATTAACCAAGGTAGCAACCACACAAAACTACTCGTAGGCGCTGATACCGTGGTCGGTTCCGGCGCAGTAGTCGTAAAAAGCTGCGAGGCAAATGCAGTCTATGTTGGCGTTCCTGCCAAAAGGATCAAATGAAAACCCTTGTCATTGCAGAGGCCGGTGTCAATCACAACGGCGATATCGAACTGGCAAAAAAACTGATTGCCCACGCGGCGGAAGCCGGGGCTGATCTGGTCAAGTTTCAGTCATTTCATGCTGCCAAAATTATTTGCATGCAGGCCCCGAAGGCAGATTATCAAAAAGGGGCTACTGATCCAACAGAAAGCCAATATGAGATGGTGCGCAAGCTGGAGCTTTCGCGCGCCGACCACGAGGTGCTGATTGCCGAATGTCAACGACTCGGTATTGGCTTTTTCTCTACGGCATTTGATTCCGAGAGCTTCGATATGCTGGTCGATCTGGGGCTGGATCAGGTCAAGATTCCATCGGGCGAAATTACCAATCTGCCATTGCTGCGCTACATGACCCGGCTTGGTAAGCCAGTCATTCTCTCTACCGGCATGGCTGGCTTAGGTGAGATTGAAGCGGCTCTGGAGGTTATCGAGAGCAGTGGCACCCCGCGCCAGAGTGTGACCATCCTGCATTGCAACACTGAGTACCCAACGCCGATGGAAGATGTGAATCTGCGCGCGATGGTTAACCTAAAAGCAGCGTTTGGATTGCCAGTTGGCTATTCCGACCACACTGCCGGGATCGAGATTGCCATTGCCGCTGTAGCCCTTGGCGCAGTCGTCATCGAAAAGCATTTCACACTCGACCGCAATCTGCCCGGCCCAGATCACCAGGCGAGCCTAGAGCCGCAGGAGTTCAAGGCGATGGTCAGTGCCATCCGCAATATCGAGCGCGCGATGGGCGATGGCATCAAGCGACCCAGCCCCAGCGAGCGCAAGAACAAGGCCATTGCCCGCAAATCGCTGGTGGCTAGTTGCCCTATTGCCGCAGGTGAGCGGTTCAGCGAACAAAACTTGACTGCCAAGCGGCCTGGCACCGGCATATCGCCGATGCGTTGGGATGAAATCAACGGTACCGTCGCCACCCGCAGCTATGTGCCCGACGAGTTGATTCAATGATGAATCGGAAGGTTTGTGTCGTCACTGGCACCCGTGCCGAGTTCGGTTTGTTGCGTTGGCTAATGCAGGATGTGCAAAGCACGGCGGGCTTGCAGTTGCAGGTGATCGCAACCGGCGCACACCTATCACCAGAATATGGCCTGACCTACCTCGAAATCGAGCAGGCCGGGTTTGCGATTGATGCCCGTGTAGAGATGCTGTTGAGTGCCGACACGCCAACCGCTGTATCCAAGTCGATGGGCTTGGCGATGATTGGCTTTGCCGATGCCTATGCCAGACTCGCCCCGGACATGGTGTTGGTGCTGGGCGACCGTTATGAGATTTTCGCGGCCACGGCAGCGGCCATGATTGCGGGTATTCCCATCGCTCATTTGCATGGTGGCGAGAGCACGGAAGGGGCTTTTGACGAGGCAATCCGCCACTCAATCACCAAGATGTCGCATCTGCACTTTGTCGCTGCCGAAGACTATCGGCGGCGGGTGATCCAGCTTGGCGAGCACCCTGACAGGGTGTTCAATGTCGGCGGCTTGGGTATTGATGCCATCAAGCGCATCCGTTTGGTGGAGCGGGATGCGCTTGAATCGGCCCTGGGCTTCGGTTTCGGGCGCAAAAATCTGCTGGTGACCTACCACCCGGTCACGCTGGAGGCAGATGGCAGCAAGCGGCAGATGCAGCAATTGTTGGCTGCACTGGGTCGGCTGCAAGACACGCATCTCATCTTCACCATGCCGAATGCCGATACTGGCAGCCGCGAACTGGTGGAGCTGGTCAATGCCTTCGTTGCCAATCACCCGCATGCCCGCGCTTATAGCTCTCTGGGTCAGTTGCGCTACCTCTCGTGCATGAAGCAGGTCGATGCGGTCGTCGGAAATTCATCTAGCGGTCTCGCCGAAGCCCCTAGCATGGGCATCGCCACAGTCAATATCGGCGATCGCCAGCGCGGGCGTTTGCAATCGGCTAGCGTGCTCAATTGTGCGCCGGATGAACAATCCATTCTCGATACCATTCAGCGCATTTATTCGCCAGAGTTTAGGCAAATCCTGCGGCAGGCGGTCAACCCCTATGGCGATGGCGGGGCCAGCCAGAAAATCATCAAGGTCATCCAGGAATATCCGCTCGACAATATTCTGAAAAAAGCCTTTCACGATCTGGCCATTCCCGCATGAAACCTGGAAAAGACGATATGAAAAAATGGGAATCGGCACTAATAGGCCCCGCAACAACTCTGGAAGAGGCCATACGCACCATTGACCGTACGGCACTGGGCATTGCCTTGGTGGTTGATGCTGAGCGTCGCCTGCTGGGCACCCTGACCGATGGTGATATGCGACGCGCCATGCTGCGGCACGTCGCCTTGCGTGATCCTGTCACTGGCATTATGTGCGCAACTCCCAAGGTTATGCAGCAGCACTGGGGCCGGCAACAAGCCATTGCCCTGCTTGAAAGCAGCAAACTACGGCAACTACCCGTGATTGATGCGACAGGGCGCGTGGTTGGCCTCGAAACCCTGCAAAGCCTGTTAATACAGCCACAACTAGATAATCCTGTTTTCATTATGGCCGGTGGTTTCGGCACCCGGCTACGTCCGCTCACCGATCATTGCCCCAAGCCCATGCTACTGGTGGGCGGCAAACCGATGCTGGAAAATATTCTTGACAGCTTCATCAAGTCAGGTTTTCATCGCTTCTATATTTCTACCCACTACCTGCCGAAAGTTATCACAGATTACTTTGGAGATGGCAGCAAGTGGGGTGTTGATATTCGTTACGTGCATGAAGAAAATCCTTTGGGGACAGGCGGTGCGCTGGGGCTGCTTCCACGCCATGAAATCAATCTCCCCTTGCTTATGATTAACGGCGATATTCTCACAAAGCTCGATTATTTGGCGCTACTTGATTTTCATAAAAAACAGAGTGGCGTTGCCACCATGTGTACCCGAGAATATGAACAGCAAGTGCCATACGGTGTTGTGCAAACCGAGTCTCAGCGCCTGCGGTTGATTGTGGAAAAACCCGTGCAGCAATTTCAAATCAATGCTGGTATTTACCTCATTGAGCCGGAACTACTAGACCGCATCGAGTGGGGCGTGAAAATAGATATGCCTACCTTGCTGCAATACGAAGCGGTGAATGATAGGGTGGTTAATATTTATCCGATTCGAGATTATTGGTTGGATATTGGCCGTCTGGCTGATTTTGAAAAGGCGCAAGTAGATAGCATGGGGCTGGCCGATGACTGAAGCAGGCTTGAATCTCGCCATTATCCCAGCTCGAAAAAACAGTAAGCGCCTACCGGGCAAAAACATGCGACTGCTGCACGGCAAGCCGCTGGTGCAATGGACGATTGAGGCGGCACAGAAAGCCCGTAGCATCGACATCGTGCTGCTAACTACGGACGATCCTGAAATCCTGCAACTGGGCAGCGAACTGAGACTTGATGCCTGTATAGACAGGCCCAGCCATCTGGCGACTGATGAGGCCAAGTCCAGTAGCGTCGTGCTGCACGTCTTGGACTGGGCTATCGCACGTAAGATGACGATCAACAACCTTTGCTTGCTCCAGCCCACCTCACCATTGCGTAGTCATGCCGATATTGATGCCGCTTTTGAATGCCAGAGGCAGAAAAATGCTGTCTCGGTTGTTTCAGTTTGCGAGCTAGACCACCCCTCGGCATGGTGCGCGCCGCTGGCAGAGGACTATTCAATGCGTTATTTCGCCCAGAAAATTGCTGGTGAAAAACGTAGTCAGGATGCTGAAAAGGAGTTTCGCCTGAATGGCGCAATATATATCCACCGCCAAAAAACATACAAGGAGATGGGCGGTATTGCATGGGAACAATCATATGCGTATGTAATGTCCAAAGAACGTTCGGTAGATATTGATGATGAGTTTGATCTTCGTTTTGCTGAATATTTGATGCATGTGGGGAAAAATGAATAAGAAGTTATCAGATGGAAGATGCGTAATTCCTCCATTGATCCTGAAAAATATTGCGGGCAAGAAAGAGATTAAAATTCTCGTCGTCGGTTCAAAGCCAAAGTTCACCCACGAAGGGATAGGCGATTTTGATCTTGCTTTTTACGCAAACGCCGCGATAGCGAGAAAAAATTATTTCAACGCAGATATGTCTTTCAATATTGTAGTTGAATCCATATTTTATAAATTAAGTACGGATTCTGCTGCTGCTGCTGCTAGGGAGCAAATCAATCAGGTGGGCTGTGAAAACACCATTGTCTTGCAATCGCCGGCTTGGGCGCATAAAAAGTGGAGTTCATGCACGCTATTGTCAGGTAATGTCATTGATGTTTGCCTAGCAAAAAAACGTCAGGTCGTATTAGATGTTCTTGGCATGAATTGGATGTTGTCAGCCATGTGGGATTTATCACCCAACCCAATTTACTTCACCAAGCAGCTAGCGCGACTTGCGCTGAGGGGACAGGGTAGCATCTCAAAACCTAGCACAGGTATTTGGGCAGTTTTATTGGCCTGCTACATCTGCAAATTGAAAAAAACTCCATTGAATATAGTTGTCAGTGGGATCGGGCTTAGCAATGACGGCTATTCGTACAGCACGCAGGACAGTATGCGATTGCAGTCTCATTGGGTTGACCCGCAGGCCGTAAAAAAATTGCAGAGAATGGGTGTAATATTTTTAGATATGGACAAGTAAAATATATAATTCTTTTAATCAATGTTCTATACATATGGGTTTATCGTGAGACCAACCAACTTAATTTTCTCATGCTGAAAGTCTGGTTTTGCAATCTGTTATTTCCGATAGAGAGAATCGGTGTATAAAACATCATCAGATACGCATGCAGATATTGTTTGAGTGTGTGCAAACTTTTATCACGCCTAGCGATACGATTCTGGATATCGGGCCGAGGCCTCAGACCTTGCTTTTTCTGGCCGGCTTTCCAAATAACCCGATCGACACTTTGGGATTTCAGAGTTTTCGCCAGGGATTCGAGTCCTGTCGTGCCCATTACGCTTTTGATTTGAACGAGCTTGAATCAGGTGGCCTGCCACCCTGCTCGAACTTGCGATACAACCTGATCATTTTTGGCGAGATTATTGAGCATCTTTACTTCCCGCCCCAACATGTGAAGAAGATGTTTCATCAACTGCAGCAATCAGGTGACCATGTCATCATC
>JBKJLF010000056.1:0-19879 GCA_046597185.1 Burkholderiaceae bacterium
TAGCGCCCCAGGGTTTCCGGTTCAATCGAAACCAAAATATTACCGGGATGCATATCGGCATGGAAAAACCCGTCACGAAACATTTGCGTGAAAAAAATCTCGACCCCATCGCTGGCCAGTTTTTTCAAATCCACCCCTGCCGCCACCAGCCGCCCGGTTTGCGAAATCGGCACGCCTTCCATGCGCTGCATCACAATCACGTTGGATGAACAATAATCCCAATACATTTCAGGAATTAATAACAGATCGGATGTCATGAAGTTACGCCGCAACTGGCTACCATTGGCTGCTTCGCGCATCAAATCGAGTTCATCATTAAGATAGGTATTAAACTCGGCCACCACTTCTTTGGGCTTCAGGCGTTTGCCCTGATCCCACACCCGCTCCACCAGGTCGGCACCGATTTGCATCAGCGCCATATCTTCCTGGATGGTTTTTTTCATATTCGGGCGCAATACCTTGACCGCCACTTTTTTACCATCTTTCAAGGTGGCAAAATGCACCTGGGCAATGGAGGCCGAGGCCACCGGGGTGCGTTCAAAGTCGGCAAATAATTGGTCGGGATGCGCACCCAGCGACTGCACGATTTGCGCAATCGCCAGCTCGACCGGAAAAGGTGGCACCCGGTCTTGCAGTTTGGCCAGTTCATCGGCCAGATCGGTAGGCAGTAAATCGCGCCGGGTCGAGAGCACCTGACCAAATTTGACGAAGATCGGGCCGAGGTCTTCCAGCGCCATGCGCAAGCGCTCGCCACGCGGGGCAGAAATATCACGCCAGAAAAACAAGTGCTTTAAAAACCAGGCGGTGCGAGGAATGCGAAAGCCCGACATGGCAATTTCATCCAGGCCATATTGCAGGGTCACGCGCAAAATTTTTAATAAGCGCAAAAATTTTAAGATCATGCCCGGCCTTGTTTGATTTTATGCGCCAGTTTTTCGATGCGCTTGCCCAGACGCTCCACATCGTCGCGGGTTTTGCCTACGTCGCTGGTAAATTGATCAAGGGTGAGTGGGCGGATCAACATCGGCTCTTCTTCCAGAAAATATTCCGCCATATTTTCAGCCAGTTTTTGCTGGCCCGTGCGGGTGGCATAGAGGGCTGCTTTGGCCCCCGCCACCATACGATTGGCGGCAATCGCACCGACCCATTGTTGCAAATCATGTTCGGCTTCCCAGCGCAAATTTTGCCCCAAATGAGAAATCGTCTGGGCGAAATCGGCATCGCCTTCGAGCTTGACATAAGAAAAGGCACGCTCGCGATTTTGCATAATCAGGGGCAAATCCGCCATTCGGGTACGAATCACGACATCTGGCACCGCATGCTCGGGCGCTGCCTGCAGCATGCCATCGGGCATGACCAGAATTTGAATCTCCAATACGTCAGTGGCCAAACTTGCCACTTTGGTGCTATGGGTTTGCAGTTGCTCACGCGCCCATGCCTCTTGTTCGAGCAAATGGTTCAAACCAGCCAACAAGGGGGCCAATAAGGGCCGGCGCAGCAAGGGGGAAATCATAAGGCCTTTTTCTTAAGAATATTGCAGGATGCCAGACAAAACCCAATCGCCCGGTTTGTCACGCGGATGAGACAAGCGCCACACTTCATCAAAGGCTTGTTCATGCGGGTTGTCGGTTTCTTTGATCATACCGGTAAATTTCACTGTTGCAATATAATTCCCGGCAACCACTTCAATGCCCAACAATTCGGTTTGAATTGCCAACACATCGGTGGTATTGGTGGTATCACCACGTTCCAACATTTGCTTGCGTAATTCGGTATACACCGGGGTTGCGGCAAATTGGCGTACCGAGTTAAAGTCAGATTTGTCCCATGCGGTTTGCAAGCGCAAAAAATACACCCGCGTTTTACGCAAAAAGCGCGGTTTGTCAAACCCTTCCGGCGCATTGATAATCGACTGATCACCACCATGGCCACCCTGACCACCATAATTGCCGCTACGCGTATCCATGCGGCTATGCCCGTCCAGGGTCAACAAGCCCAGGCGGCTATCGCCCCCGCCCCGTGTGTGCGCCCCCAGCCGACTGTCATAGCCACCCCGTGTATGTGGCCCCAGCCTGCTGTCCACGCCGCCTCTGGTGGAATTGCCGATCCGGCTGTCCGGCCCACCACGGGTATTATTGTTGCGGCCCAATCGACTATCCGGACTGGTATTGTGCCCTATACGGCTATCTGGCCCACCGCGCGAATTGGCCCCGAGCCGACTGTTTGGCCCACTCCGTGTATTGCCCCCCATCCGGGTATTTGGTCCACTGCCGGTATTGAGGCGGGACGGCCCGGCTTCCATCAAAGGTTCATCTTTGATCGGTTCAGAGTGGCGCTTGAGGGCAATCTGATCGGCCACCTTATCGGCCACTTTCTGGCGCAATACCTGCAACACCCGTAAAACAATAAACAGGATAATTGACGCCAATATCAACAAAATCATCAAGCCCAAAATATCCGCTGACGGGCCACTCATACCCATTTTATGCATCAGGCCATTGAGTCCGAACGGTTCCAGAATCGCGATAATATTGGCGCGCCAGCCGGGTATCTCAACCACAGGCGGCTCTGGCGGCAAGGCGACCGGCGCGGGTGTGGCCACGGGTGGCGCAGATTCCGCAGCCTGATTCTTTTTCTTGGCAGATTTACCGACCTTGGGCCGCACCACGCCCTCTCCTGAGGCAGCGAGCGCACCAGCGGGCGCAGCGTCGGTCGCTTGCGGCGCAGAAACGTATTCCACTTCTTTCCCGGCCTCGGACGTTTGCGCTGTCGCGGTCAGATTAATCCAAACCAGAATCAAACCGAACAAGGCTTGCTTGATATAATTCATGTTACCCTTCTACAGTTTTACACTGGTATGCAAGGCAGCGACGCCAGCCGTTAAATTGAAATACTCAACCCGCTCCAATCCAGCTTCTTGCAACATGGTTTTCAAGGTTTCTTGATCGGGATGCATGCGGATTGATTCCGCTAAATAACGATAAGAATCGGCATCGCCAGCAATTTGCTGCCCTAACCAGGGCAAAACCGAGAATGAATATAAATCATACGGCTTTTGTAGCGGTGCGGCAACCTTGGAAAACTCCAACACCAGTAATTTTCCGCCCGGCTTCAAAACCCGTTGCATTTCCGCCAAGGCCTGATCTTTGTGCGTCATATTGCGTAAGCCAAAAGCCACACTCACGCGATCAAAATAATTATCCGGGAAAGGTAGTTTTTCGGCATCACAAAGCGCCGCAGGAATCAGCAAGCCCTGGTTTAACAAGCGATCTCGCCCAACCCGTAGCATTGATTCATTAATATCCGTCAACCAAACTTGCCCGCTTGGCCCGGCTTGTTTGGCAAAGGCAATGGCCAAATCACCGGTCCCGCCAGCAATATCGAGCACTTTAAAACCGGGGCGTACCGCCGCTTTGGCAATCGTAAAAGCCTTCCAGATCCGATGCAAGCCTGCCGACATCAAATCATTCATGACATCGTATTTAGGGGCAACCGAATGAAATACTTCAGCAACTTTTTGCACCTTTTCGTCTTCTTCAACGGTTTGGTAGCCAAAATGAGTGGTGTTAGTCATAAAATGCCGTAAAAAGAAGCGAAATATATCGACTTCGGGACGTTAATCTGAAACCATGGTCTGACATTGTACAAGCAAGATTATTGCTTCTCAATCTTTTCCAGCGTTTGATCAACAAAATCGCCATCGGCGTCGGAAAAACGTAGCCTTATTGGATACCAGTCGAGGTTTTGATCCAGCCAAATATCCAATTGCTGATCTTTGGAATCGGGCGGAGGCAACTTAATTAAATGCCAACTATTCAATTTCCCCATCGGTGTGGTAACGGTTTCTTGTTGCAACACCTTAAATATCCAGGCTTCGGCATCGCGCCGCCCCGCCACAAAAAATGCCCATTGCGAACCAGCAATAAATTGTTTGGGCGCGGCACGCGCAGCCGCGATTAATTGCCAGATAACACTGCTGCGGTCTTGCTCACCGCCCAATATGGGATAGCTCAAAGCCGATTCGCTAAAGCTGATTTGTTTGGTCTGTGCATTAAATTGCGTGGCGCTGGGTTCTTTACGAAAACGCTTTTCGAAAAATTGCAGCGGTGCCAAACCATATTCATCAATCACGCCTTCGCTGCTCGATTCTTGAATCTTGCCAAACAAGGTAGCCCGTATCTCATTATTAATCAGGTATTTTTGCTGCTGACTTTGCCAACGCCAGGTACTTTCACCACCCAAGGGAATGCCGCGTTGCTTAGCTTTAATGGAATAATATAAAACCACATTGGGCGGCGCATTAAACGCCCGTTTTACACTGGGATGCGCTGCATTATCCAATTCGACTGCTTGCACGGCCCCCCCCATTATCGCAAACAAAAAACAATTTAAGTGTTTTATCATTATAATTTAGTAAAAATTTAGTCAAAATTCAATCAAAATAAGCATTATCGCTCTACCGAGGACAAGACGGTAGCACTACTCATTTCCATTTCCAATACATTACCATTGGCTTCGGTATATACGATTTTCACGGGTGCCCATTGATGTTGCGGTGACAACCAAACATCAATACGGCGTTCATAACTCCCTGCTGGCGGCTGTTGCACCCAATGCATGGTGGCCAGCTCGCCGCTACCCAACTTGATCGATTCATTGCCCTTGTTTTGAAAAGTCCATAAATCGGCACGTCTTTCACCTGCCACCACCACATCAATCACCGTATTGCCAGTGAAGTTGCGCCCGCCGGCCCGCGCAATACTGGCAAGTTGCCATAAAATGCTGGCCCGATCTTGCGCGCCATCGCTCAGTGGAAATTGTTGGGTCGAAGCGGAAAAGCTGATAATCTGTTTTTCCTGTTGAAAATGGGTATTGGTCAAGGCACGAGCGCCACGTTTTTCTGAATAGAGAACGGGGGACAGACCAAATTGATTGATCCCGCCTTCGCTGGCAAAACTAAAGAAGGTAAAAAACAGGAACTTAAACTCCCCTTCGATGCGATAGCCACCGCCCAAATTATTGAAGCGGATGGTTCCGCGCCCATTGGTCGGATGCTCCTTTTCATCAACCCGATTCGATTTGCGCACCGTGTAGTTGACTTCCATGGACGGTGGAATCTCAAATGGATACGAATTAGGCTTGGCGAGCGCTTCGGCCACGGCCACATTGTCACCAGGCTCGGCTTTTTTATCGCTGTTCGTGCTCGCAATTGGGTCGGGCTTTGGGTCGGGCTTTGATTCAGGCTGTGATTCAGGCGTTGATTCGGGCTGCGATTCCGGCAACACGTCCGGTTTGGCGGCCACCATCGTGGGTGCGGCTGCAGATGCGGGTGCGGGCTTGGTCGACTTTTTCTTGGGCGGCTTGAGCGCGGCTTGCGCCGCCAACTCTGGCTTGGGTGGCGATGCAGGCTGCGGCGCAGCGACTTGCGGCTTTTCACGCCGTGCCAGACTCACCGTCACGCTCTTGCCCGCCTCCAAGGGCTTTAATTCCGAGGGCCGTGTCAAATGGCGGGCGGCCCAATTGAGTGCGCCCAGATGTAAGATCAGCGTTGCCAAACAAAAGAAGATCCAGCGTTTGACGTGAGAAATTTGAGTAAAATCAGCAGACATGCGCGTAGTGTAACGCTTTCTTCTGGCTCTTGCAGCGCCCAGTCATGACGAAACTTTGAATCACTGCTCATTTTCTGCTACGCTAAACCAAACTGGCACGATCATCCATTAATCAATTAGCGGGGGCACGATGAGCAAACCACCATTATCCAATATTCCTGGGGTAGGGGTCATGACCGATACACTCGACTTTGTTAAAAATCTGTGGGGCAGTATGAATATGCCGGGAATGAATTTGCCCGGTATGGCAGCCCCCACCCTGTCGATCGAGGAGCTGGATAAAAAGATCAGCGATTTAAAAGCCGTTGAATCCTGGCTCAATGTTAATATGACAATGCTACGCGGCACCATACAGGCGCTCGAAGTGCAACGCGGCACGATTGCTACCTTAAAATCGGTGGGAGCCAGTTTATCGGCCATTGCCAAGCAGGAACCCGGCCCGGAAACAGAAAAATCTTTATTGGCATCAAGCCCCTATGCCTCGGCATTCTTGTTTCCCAATTCTTCCGGCATTGCCGGCGGCAAAGTAAAGACGAGTAGCACCCGAGAAGCGCAGCCCGAACCGGATGAATCGGACGAACCAGACGAGTCCAGCAACCCGATGGCATCGCTGGGCAATCCTTTGGCATGGTGGAGTGGCTTGCAAGAGCAATTCAAACAAGCCGTCAGTACCGCTGCTGTTACCGATACCATGGCCAAACTGGGTGCAGCAGGCACGGCAATGGCAACCGATGCCGTGGTGAAATTAGGTGAAGCAGCGGCCAAAACCAATATGAGCGCCAAAGCAAGCAAGGTAAGCGAGCCCGATAGCGACGGCGACGGCGACTCCCCACCCAAAAAACCACGCGCAAGAGTTAGCACCAAGCAATCCGACACCAATAGCTCGGGTAGTACAGTCAAGAAACGTGGTAGAACATCAACTTAGATACCAGCCCACCAACGATCAACTGGCATGTTGTATCTAACTGACATCAACGAGAAATTTAGGAAAACCATGTCAGAAATCACCCATTTGAATGAAACTTGTGAAACAATAGTCAGCTATCGTTTTTCTACTCATTTACGAGGGTTACATGCCAGTAATCAACACAATTCGCACCTTAATTGGGATTCGACGCCCCCGGCGCATCGCCCCCGCAGGGCCACAACCAGCGATGGGCAGCAATATTGTCAATGGGCGTTTGCGCATACGATTAAAATATCCGGTCACCAGTGAACAGTGGCAATGGCTGAGCGCGAAAGGCTGGCGTGCGGTTGATATGCGCCATGATCGGCGTCGCTACGTAACTGTGACCGATCAAAATGTATTGGATTTGATTTCGGTAGATACCCTGGACGAACGTGAAACCATACACCAAATGATTTTGGCGCATGGCCAATTTCATTCAAGCAACATCATGCCGCACAGGAACGCTGCGTAACCACAGTACCAGAGGGTGGGCCGCTTGCAAGGCAGTGGCCAAACTTGGCAGCAGTAGCTCGGGCGCGTTGAGTGGCGCGCTGGCCACCGCGTGCACGAAGTAACTCTTCAATTTCAAATATTCGGCCAAGGGATGAGTGGCATCAAAACCCTTGGGCACACGAATCAACTTCAATTCGGTTTCCAGATCGCCGTAGGTTTTGCGCAATTTGCTTTTTTTCAACACGGCATTAAAGCCCGCTTCATCCGCCACCAAATGTTGCCTGATGGCACGCAAGCGCTCCGGTGGCGGCATATAATTACCAGCACCAAATAACACATTGCCCGCTCCGTCCAGTTGCACATAATAACAAGGCCCTGCCCCGCTACTTGGGCGTTTCAGGTCGTCAGGTACCATAGCGGCAGAGAATACGATTTTGTAGGGATTTTTATCGCCAGAAAAACGCACATCCCGATGAATCCGAAACAGCGCTTTTTTCGGGTTGCAACTCCGGATAAGTGGATCAAAACGCCCAAGTTCAGCCAGCAATTGCGTTACCGTCTGCAAAAACTCTTCGCGCAAAATATCGTAGCGCGGCCGATTCATAACAAACCACGGCCGATTATTATTCGCTTCCAGCTCAGTTAAAAATTGACTCAAATCGCGTAAATGCATACATCTTCCTTCAAACTCATTCTTCTTCACTGCTACTGTCGCGTTTTGGGCGTTTGCCAACGATGATGTCGAGTGAAGTTTCCTGATTTTTGCGCAAGACCTGGAAGGGCACCTTCGAACCGGGCTTCAATTGCGCAATCATATTCAACATGTCACGGGTATCGTTGACGGGTTTGCCTTCGATCTTGAGCAAAATATCCCCGGGTCGCATGCCTGCTTTATCCGCCGGGCTATTGCGCCAAACACCACCGATGAGCGCACCGGATTTTTTCGCAATGCCAAGGCTTTCCGCCAATTCGGGCGTAATATCTTGCGGCTCCACACCAATCCAACCCCGTGTTACCGAACCACTTTGAATAATCGCCTCCATCACTTGCTTCGCGGTTGAAACCGGAATGGCAAAACCGATTCCCAGGGAACCGCCGGACTTGGAATAAATCGCCGAATTAATTCCAAGCAAATTACCCTTGGTATCCACCAGTGCGCCGCCCGAATTTCCGGGGTTGATGGCGGCATCAGTTTGAATGAAATTCTCATACGCATTAATGCCCAAATGATTACGCCCGGTGGCCGAGATAATACCCATGGTGACCGTCTGCCCCACGCCAAACGGGTTACCCACGGCCAACACCACATCACCCACTTGCGCCTGCTCGGCATGCCCGAAGGTAATGGCTGGCAAATTAGTGAGTTTGATTTGGATCACCGCCAAATCGGTATCAGGGTCGGTGCCAACGATGGTGGCACTGGCTTTACGCCCATCGGAGAGGGCGACCTCAATTTGCTCGGCGGCTTCCACCACATGGTTATTGGTCAAAATAAACCCTTGCCCACTGACAATGACGCCAGAACCCAGGCTGGATTGGGTTTCTTGTCGCTTTTGATCCGGTTGCCCGAAAAAGCGCCGAAAAAACGGATCTTGCATTAATGGGTTGCTTGCCACCTTGACTTGTTTGCTGGTGGAAATATTCACCACCGAAGCCATCGCCAGCTTGGCGGCATCACGATAGGAGATCGCACCCTGCGAAATATTTATCGGCGCTTCTTGAATAGTGACGGCTTTTGAATCGGTTTGCGTGGTGACCACCGGAGCGGAGTTATGCCTGCCATTGGCGGGCAACCATTCTGGCTTAAGACTGCTAACAATAAACCATAGCGCCAAGCCAACCGTAATGGTTTGGGCAAATAAAAGCCAAAATCGTTGCATAATTTAATGATAAATAAGAAGAACATCCAAAAAAAAGGCCCCCCACCATTGCACCTGGTGCCTGTGCATGATACGCTTTTTGCCGCCAACTGTCGCGCTGTTGTGCAAAACGCCCACGCCTCGGGCAAAATACAGGTGAACAGCGTATGGTTTTCGCAAAAACCGCCGAAATTACACTATTTTGGCTGCACATTCCAAGTTTTGCTTCAAATCAGCGCTCAGCTCCGCTATAATTTAGGGTTGCTAGAATTTGGGTTAACACATCCTGGTAACACATCCTGGAATAACGAATTTTGACTGATTGGGGTTGGTATGAGTAAGGACAAGCAGGTCGATTCCGGTCGACGAGGCTTAATCGTCGCCACATGTGCGGCGGGCGGCGTAGCCGGATTGGCTACTACCGGAGCATTGGTTAGTACTTTTCAACCGTCTGAAAAGGCGAAGGCAGCAGGTGCGCCTGTCGAAGCAGATATTTCTGACTTAAAGCCGGGCGAAATGAAAGTCTTCGAATGGCGCGGCAAACCCGTATGGATTTTGCGGCGCACCGAAGACATGATGGCCAGCCTGGCCAAAACGGAAGCACTGGTTGCTGATCCGAAATCGGAGAAGCCATATCAAATCGACATGCCGGAATATTGCAACAACGCGCACCGTTCACGCAAAGAGCACAAAGAAATTTTGGTCGCTGTGGGCATTTGTTCGCACCTGGGTTGCTCACCAAGCAACAAATTCCAGTCGGGCGCGCAACCTTCCCTACCCGATGACTGGCAAGGCGGCTTCCTCTGCCCATGCCACGGTTCCACCTTTGATTTGGCCGGACGCGTGTATAAAAACAAGCCCGCCCCGCAAAATCTGGACGTACCACCGCATATGTATTTGTCCGATACCAAAATCCTGATTGGTAAAGACGAGAAAGGTGAGGCATAAAAATGGCATTTATTGAAAAGAAACTCCCGGCCAACGCGCCCATCGCCGATAAAGCCCTGAACTGGGTAGACTCGCGCTTTCCACTCACCAAATTGTGGAACGATCAATGGGGCCAATATTACGCTCCTAAAAATTTCAATATTTGGTACATCTTTGGTTCGCTGGCGATGTTGGTTCTGGTGATGCAAATCGTTACTGGCATCTTCCTGACCATGCATTACAAGCCCGACGCCACGCTGGCGTTTGCCTCGGTGGAATACATCATGCGCGAAGTGCCTTGGGGTTGGTTGGTGCGTTATATGCACTCGACCGGCGCATCGGCCTTCTTCATTATTGTGTATTTACATATGACACGCGGCTTGTTGTATGGCTCTTACCGCAAACCACGCGAATTAATCTGGTTGTTTGGCTTTGCCATCTTCCTGTGCCTGATGGCCGAAGCCTTCTTTGGTTACTTGTTACCTTGGGGCCAAATGTCTTACTGGGGCGCACAGGTGATTGTTAACCTGTTTGGTGCGATTCCTTTCATTGGCCCCGATCTGTCCTTGTGGATTCGTGGTGATTATGTGGTCTCCGATGCCACCTTGAACCGCTTCTTTGCCTTCCACGTGATTGCAATTCCCTTGGTGCTACTGGGCTTGGTGGCAGCGCACTTGATCGCCTTGCACGAAGTCGGTTCCAACAACCCGGACGGGATTGAAGTAAAAGAGCATTTGGGCGCAGATGGCCACCCACTGGATTCGATTCCTTCGCACCCTTACTATTCTACGCACGATATGTTTGGCGTAACGGTATTTTTGACGATTTTCAGCGCAGTCGTTTTCTTTGCCCCGGAAATGGGTGGTTATTTTATTGAGTACAATAACTTCATTCCTGCCGACCCACTGAAAACCCCGAACCATATCGCGCCGACCTGGTATTTCACGCCGTTTTATTCGATTTTGCGCGCTACCACCTCCGAATTTTTGTTCGTGGTACAAGGCGGCATCGTTGCGTATGTGCTGTTGATTTTCGCCAAATCAAAAATCGCTGGCTTCTTCAAGTTCCTGATCGCTGCGATTGCATTGTTTGCCATTATCCTGATGATGCCCAAAATGCTGGACGCAAAATTCTGGGGCGTGGTCTTGTTTGGCGGTTCAGTGATGATTTTGGCTTTGCTGCCATGGATCGACTTATCGCCCGTCAAATCCATCCGCTATCGTCCTGATTGGCATAAATGGGTGTATATCGTGTTTGGTATTGCCTTTGTTACTCTGGGTTATTTGGGGGTACAACCGCCATCGGATATCGGTGGCCGCGTATCGCAAGTTTGCACCGTGATTTATTTTGGCTTTTTCTTATTGATGCCTTGGTGGAGCACCATGGGCAGCTTCAAGAAAGTCCCAACCCGTGTGAATTTCCATCCACATTGATTGAACCACGCCAAGTAAAAAGGGAAATACAATGAATTTATTGAAAAAAATGCTGGCCGTGTTGGCATTCGTGCCGACCTTGGTGATGGCAAATGAAGGGGGCTATCCACTGGATCGCGCCCCCGAGCGCAACGATATGGCTGCTTTGCAAAACGGTGCCAAATTATTCGTCAATTACTGCCTCAATTGCCATTCAGCCTCACACATGCGTTATAACCGCTTGCGCGACCTCGGTTTGACCCAAGAGCAAATCAAGGAAAACCTGTTGTTTACCGGCGAAAAAGTCGGCGAATTGATGACCACCACACTCAACCCGAAAGACGGCAAAAAATGGTTTGGCGCAGAACCACCTGATTTATCCGTCATCGCCCGCGCACGCTCCTCCGGTGCGGGTACCGGTGCGGATTGGTTGTACACTTATTTGCGTACCTTCTACAAGGACGATAGCCGTCCTTCCGGTTGGAACAATATGGTGTTCAATAATGTGGGCATGCCCCATGCATTGTGGGAGCTACAGGGCACGCAAGAGATCAAGCACATGCCCGTCATGGCCGAAGCTTCTGCCAGCGCCAAACATGGTAAAAATGCCAAGGCCGAAGGCCATGATGCCCATGCGGTGCCACAATTGGCAATCACCAAACCCGGCAAAATGACCAAAACCGAATACGACACTGCTGTGGCCGATTTGGTAGCGTATATGAGCTGGATGGCAGAGCCGGTGCAAACACAACGTCGCCAATTAGGCGGTTGGGTGTTGGCATTTATGAGTTTATTAGCTTTGCTGGCATGGCGTTTGAACGCGTCGTTCTGGAAAGAAGTGAAATAATTATTAATCTTGCCTGATGGCATGACCGCTCGGGCTGTATTTTGCAGTCCGGGCATTTCGTTTTAAAGGAACTATAAAATGATGGTTCTCTATTCGGGCACAACCTGCCCCTTCTCCCAGCGTTGCCGCCTGGTGTTGTTTGAAAAAGGCATGGATTTTGAAGTACGCGATGTGGATTTGTTTAATAAACCGGAAGATATCTCGACCATGAACCCCTATGGTCAAGTTCCGATTCTGGTCGAGCGCGAATTGATTCTGTATGAATCGAATATTATCAACGAATATATTGATGAACGCTTTCCGCATCCGCAATTGATGCCAGCCGACCCCTTGATGCGTTCCCGCGCGCGCTTGATGTTATTCAATTTCGAAAAAGAGTTATTTGTTCATGTCAATGTTCTCGAAAACGAAAAGACCAAGCATTCTGAAAAAGCGCATGATCGCGCCCGCTCTGAAATTCGGGATCGCTTAACCACGCTGGCCCCGCTGTTCTTAAGAAACAAGTATATGCTGGGTGATGAATTTTCGATGTTGGATGTCGCCGTTGCGCCGCTGTTATGGCGTTTGGATCATTATGGGATTGAATTATCCAAAACAGCTGCACCGCTAATGAAATATGCTGAACGGATTTTTTCGCGCCCAGCCTATATTGAAGCATTGACGCCATCAGAAAAAGTGATGCGCCGCTAATTGCCTACGCTTGGCCCATACAGGGCCAGGCAGGACTCTTACCTGGATCAAACCATGTCCGAAATTTCCACCAAGCCGTATATGTTGCGCGCAATATATGAGTGGTGTACCGATAGCGGTTATACCCCTTATATTGCAGTCAAAGTCAATCAATTTTGCCAAGTACCACAAGCCTTCGTCAAAAATAATGAGATCGTTCTCAATATCAGCTTTGGCGCGACCAAAGGCTTAAAGCTGGAAAATGATTGCATTAGCTTTAGCGCTCGCTTTGGCGGCGTGGCGCGCGAGATTTATGTCCCCATGGACAATATCATGGCGATTTACGCCAGCGAAAACGGGCAAGGCATGGCGTTTGATGTGCAACTGTCTGCTGCCCCACCCGCTGCCGATGCCACAGCCGCAACTGGCCCGACTGCCATTGTTTCGCAGCCAAGCCCTGAGGTTTCGAACAGTGAAGAAACACCTGACCCAGAACCACCAAAAAAATCTGGAAAACCTACCCTGACACGGATAAAGTAGTGTATAATTTCATTTTTGTTGTTGAACGGTTGAAGAAAGTCTCTCAGAAAGCCTTTTTTAAAACGCTCATCGCATTTCGTTTTACGCCGGCTTAGCTCACTTGGTAGAGCAGTTGACTTGTAATCATCAGGTAACCAGTTCGATTCCGGTAGCCGGCACCAATTAGAGAAGCCCGCATGACTCTTCGGAGTGATGCGGGTTTTTTGCTTTTACACGCTTTTTAAACATCCTCCAGCAATTTTCAAGATTTTCCAACTTTTACCTGAACTTGTTGTTTAATCCATTCTTTGTTGGATGGATGTTGCAGTTCACTGGCTATTTAGCGCAAAATAATTCCCATCCGGTCAAAACCGTTTACATTTTCCGAAAATAAAGATAGACAAATCGCGAATTTAATGGAATGCTATAGGCAGTTCTCTTTTAATGCGATTTAATCGGAAGAGACGTTCGATTTGTCATGATATAGACATAAAGTTAATGCAAAATTAGCTTATGTTCTGAATAAAAATAGATTGGAGTCATTGCAATGAGTCATCTAGTGAGAAGCAATTACAGTAATCAAGCTCAGTTAAAAGTCTTGATGACAGCCCCCCCGATGTCGGCAGAAAAACACGCGCAAGTCATGCGTAAGCGCAATGTGGATCGAAGATCGATTGAGGCGGAAAAAGAAATGCGTCAGGCAACATTTAGCTTATTTGACAAATTGGCTTAGTTTCCAGCTTGATTTCCGGCTTGATTTCCGGCTTGTTTTTGAAATTTTGCCATAAAAAGTTTTTGCGCTTGAAAATGCTGAAGTCAGTTTGACTTCCCTTGCATACCAAGCCAGCGTGGTGCCAAATCTTGTGGCAGCGCGAATAAATCCAGTACTCGTCCAAGGGTATGGTCTATCATCTGCTCAATATTTTGGGGATGTTGATAAAACGCAGGTAAAGGGGGGTAAATAATCCCACCCATCTCGGTTACCGCCGTCATATTGCGCAAATGGGCCAAATTAAATGGTGCTTCCCGCACCATCAATACCAAACGCCGCCGCTCCTTCAATACCACATCTGCAGCCCGGGTAATTAAATTATCGGATAAACCATGTGCGATGGCGGCCAAGGTTTTCATCGAGCACGGTGCCACGATCATGCCCTCGGATTGAAACGAACCACTGGCCAAACTGGCCCCAACATCATTGACCGAATAGGTGCGATCGGCCAAGGCTTCCACCTCGCGCCGCTTCATGCCCAATTCTTGATGTAAGCTCAGGCAACCTGCTTCGGAAATCAACAGGTGGGTTTCAGCCAATTGGGAAGCGCGCAAAAATTGCAGCAAACGCACGCCATACACCGCGCCTGTGGCACCGGTGATGGCGATAATCAAGCGCCGCGCTGGCAGCTTGCGTGCATTGTGCTCATTGGGCGGTTCTGATGCATCACCCGCCTGCTGGTTTGGCTCAAGCACCCAGCATGACCTTCAATTCGCCCGATTCATACATTTCGGACATGATGTCTGAACCACCAACGAATTCGCCATTGATGTATAGTTGCGGCACGGTTGGCCAATTGGAATAGTCTTTAATGCCCTGGCGCACATCGGGGCTATCCAATACATTCACGGTGGCCATGTTTTCCACACCGCAAGCCTTCAAAATTTGCACGGCACGGCCAGAAAAGCCGCATTGTGGAAATTGGGCCGACCCTTTCATGAATAACACCACTTTGTTCTGGGTTACCGTATCTTTAATCCACGCTTGTACGTCGCTCATAATCACCTCAAAAGAAAAACAAAAAAATCAATCCACAGCTTCAACCCTGCATTTTATAAGAAAATGCCGCTCTTGGTTGGAAAGGCCTTCCGTTTTGGCCGGGTTTTGCCTAGCTTTTGAGTTTGGCAAATGCCGCCGCCATGGCATTTCCCGTATTGGCGGGTGGCGGTGGCATATGGCTTGTACCGGGTTTGCGTCCTGCCGGGCGCTGATTGCCCGCGCCTGCCCCTGCCCCGGCATTGCCTGATTGGCTTGGTGCGCTATCGCTCAAACGCATGGTGAGTGCAATCCGTTTGCGCTTTTCATCCACTTCCAACACTTTCACGCGCACCACCTGGCCCGCTTTCACCACGCTGTGCGGATCTTTGACAAAGGTATTGGAGAGCGCCGAAATATGCACCAGTCCATCCTGATGCACACCGATATCGACAAACGCGCCAAACGCCGCCACATTGGTGACCACCCCTTCGAGTATCATGTCCGGGCGCAAATCACGAATCTGTTCAACCCCTTCCTTGAAGGTAGCGGTGGTAAATTCAGGACGCGGATCACGCCCCGGCTTGTCGAGTTCTTTCAAAATATCGGTAATGGTGGGTACGCCAAATTTTTCATCGGCATAACGCGCCGGATTCAGCGTTTTCAGCAAGCTGCTTTGCCCAATCAGGGAGCGCAACTGGATTCCTTGCTGCTTACCCTGCAAATCGGCCACAATTTTTTCCACCAGGGGATAGGATTCCGGATGCACCGCCGATGCATCCAGCGGATTCTCGCCATTCATCACGCGTAAAAACCCGGCCGCCTGCTCAAAAGTTTTGTCGCCCAGGCGCGGCACCGCCTTGAGCGCCTGGCGCGAAGCAAACGCGCCTTTTTGATTGCGGAAGTTCACAATACTGGCCGCGACACTGGCCGACAAGCCCGAAACCCGCGCCAATAATGCGCTCGATGCGGTATTCACATCGACACCGACCGCATTGACGCAATCTTCCACCACCGCATCCAGGCTGCGCGCCAACTGGGTTTGCCCCACATCATGCTGATATTGCCCAACGCCAATTGATTTTGGATCAATTTTGACCAATTCTGCCAGCGGATCTTGCAAACGCCGTGCAATCGAGACCGCACCGCGCAAGGTGACATCCAGCTCCGGCAATTCACGCGAAGCGAATTCCGAGGCCGAATACACCGACGCGCCCGCTTCCGACACCACGATCTTGGTCAGCTTCAATTCAGGCCGCGCCTTGATCAAGTCTTGTGCCAATTTATCGGTCTCGCGTGAGGCCGTGCCATTGCCAATCGAAATCAAAGAGACTTGATGTTTGGCCGCCAATTGTGCCAACAGGTGCAAAGAGCCATCCCAATCATTGCGCGGCACATGCGGATAAATGGTGGCGGTATCCACCACTTTGCCAGTCGCATCCACCACCGCCACTTTACAGCCGGTACGCAAACCGGGGTCCAGCCCCATGGTGGCACGCGGGCCAGCCGGGGCGGCCAGCAGCAGCGCTTTCAGGTTGCGTGCAAACACATTAATCGCTTCTTGCTCACTGCGCTCACGCAAAGCGCCCATCAATTCGGTTTCCAGATGCATAAAACTCTTGACGCGCCAAGTCCAGCGCACGGTATCAAATAACCATTTGTCGCCGGGGCGGCCAATATTTTTGATACCGAAATGCGTGGCGATGCGGCTTTCGCACAAATTCGGTGGCGCATCCCATTTTGGTTTTTCCGGTTCACTATCCAACCGCAGCGTGACATTTAACATTTCTTCGCGGCGGCCACGGAACAAAGCCAGTGCGCGATGCGATGGAATGGCGTTGATGCCTTCCGAATAATCAAAATAATCGGCAAACTTTTCACCCGCATCTTGCTTGCCTTCCACCACTTTCGATTCCACTATGCCATGTTCGAGCAAAAATTCGCGCAGGGCTTGCAGCAAAGTGGCATCTTCGGCAAAGCGCTCCATCAAAATCTGGCGTGCGCCATCGAGTGCGGCTTTGGCGTCGAGTACGCCCGGATTCTCGCCCGCGCTGGTAGTAAAAGCAGGTTTCAGGTATTTTTCCGCTTCTTGCTCGGGGTTTAACATCGGGTCGGCCAGCAAGGCATCCGCCAAGGGGCATAAACCCGCCTCCAGCGCGATTTGCGCCTTGGTGCGGCGTTTGATCTTATACGGCAAATACAAGTCTTCCAGCCGGGTTTTATCCTCAGCCAAGAGAATCGCCGTTTGCAACTCGGGCGTCATTTTGTTTTGTTCCTGGATCGAGGCCAAAATCGCGGCGCGGCGTTCTTCCAGTTCACGCAGATAACGCAAGCGCTCTTCGAGCAAGCGCAACTGGGTATCATCCAGTCCGCCAGTTGCTTCTTTACGATAACGGGAAATAAAGGGCACGGTCGCGCCTTCGTCTAACAAAGCAATCGCCGCCGCAACCTGTGCACTGGTTGCGACTAATTCGCGCGCCAAGCGTTGTTCAATGGAATCAAGCATAAATTCAACCAGAAAATAAATTCAAGGCACGCATGATACGCAATTCCCCCGCCATCATCAGCACTTTGGCCAAAGAAAGTCGAAATATTCCTGAAATTTGCAGAAATTATGATTTTTAAGATAATTTTTATTAATTATTTATAGCAATTATATTCTCATTCACAAGTAAACGAAATTCGACTGTTGTTAGCTGACCCACCCCGAATTAGCGCCATTTGTCCGTCTGGTGCAGGCAACGCGGCAAACGCACAACAATATTACACACCCTGTAATGGAAAAATTCAAAAAATCCAAGCACAGTTGTCGCGGATCGCGGATAATATCGCCCGTTGCAATTTTTTTGTTAGCCAGATCAACCAAGTTAAACTATGCAATTCAAACTAAACGATGTAATCGACAATTTTGACGACCACACCTTCGGGCGAGGCGTGGAAATGGCCCGTAAAGGCAGTGTACGGAAAATCAAATGCAGCAATGCATTGATCAAGGGAGTTGTACATGGCAGCGGCAATCGGGTGTACGAGCAAGATATCGCTTTGCGAGTCGGGCCGGAACGGGTGGATATCAAAGGTGATTGCACCTGTATCGGCGGTCATAACTGTAAACATGTGGTGGCGGTATTGTTAACTCATCTGCGACAGCAAGAAAAACTGGCCAAGCCAGCAACGCCGGCCCCCGCCCCGAATACCATCTCCAATGCCCTGGCGGTATGGTTGCAGCGGCTTAACGCCGCCAGCCACCCCAAGCCTGCGCCGGCACCCGAGTTGCGTGACCCGAACCTGGCCGCCAATGGCTTGATCTACGTATTGGCCCCCGACTCCAGCGGCAAGCATGTTGCCTTAAGCCTGTGCAAGGCGCGCCTCAAGCCCAACGGCGATGTGATGGGTGCCATTGCTGTCACCGAAGTGTTCTCGCTACTCTCCAGCGGCAACGGCCTCTCGGATGTGGATGAAGATTTGGTGCGCTTCTTTATCGCCATGCGTAGCGGTGTCGATTCCCATGCGGGCATCGCGACCGAACCCAAGGGCCGGGTCGGGGCCTCGATTTTAGGCTTATTGTTGGCGCACAAAAAACTACTGTGGGCCAATTCCTGGAACGACCTTGGCAACGGCATGGTGTACCCGATGAAAGCCGCGCCCAAGCGCAATGCTACCCTGGCCTGGCGTGAGGAAGAAGAAGTGATGCGCCTGACCTGGCAGATGCAAATCGAGGCCGATGGCCAACGCGCACCGAGCAGCCACGAGCCGGATTATATTTTACCGACCGATCCGCCCTGGTTTATCGATAATTTGTCGTGCGGCGAACTGTATTTGGCGCAAGACAGCAGCTTATCCTGGCATGAATTGCAAGCCTTGGTCGCGCAAGCGCCGCCGTTGGCAATGAAAGATAAAACCAAGCTCTCGCAACGCTTGCTGGCCTACAATTTACAACGCATTGTGCCGTTGCCGGAACAAGTGCAGCAAACCTTACGTACCGATATCAAGCCGCAGCCAATTTTACAACTGGGCAGCCTGTCGCACGCGGCGCAAGTTGGCATGGTCAAAACCAGCCACCGCTGGTACGACTTTGCCACCGTCAGCTTTAATTATGATGGCGAAACCGTCAGCATGGACCCGAATCAGCAAGTGGTGCGCCAACGCGGCAGCAGCATGGAAGTGATACAGCGCGACGAAGCCATGGAAACCGCCGCTTATCGCAATTTGGTAGGTTTGGGCTTTGTGCCGCCCAAAGACAGCAGCTCGCCGCTACGCAAAGTGGTGGGTGCCTTGCAAATGCGCTCGCAGGCCGATTGGCTGCGTTTTGCGCAAGACGGCCCGGAACGCCTGCGCGAACTGGGCTGGCGCATCGACAAAACCCGCGACTACCGCTACGACGTGGTGCAAATCGAAGATTGGTATGCCAATGTGGTGCAACCCACCGGGCAAAATGGCAATGCCTGGTTTGATTTGGAACTGGGCATTGTGATCAATCAAACCCATATCCCACTGTTGCCGGTGTTGGTGCAAATGATACGCAATGCGCCCAATGAATTTAATCTCAAGGCCATCGGTAGCCACGAGGATGAAGATCAAATGCTGGCCACGCTACCCAATGGTTTGCGGGTGGGCTTGCCTTGGGGCCGCATCAAACCGATTTTATCGGCGCTGGGTGAATTGTACTTCACCGATAAACTGGGCCCCTCGATCCGCCTGCCAGCACTGGATGTCGGGCGTTTGGCCGAGCTGGATGCCGAAGCCAATTTGCGTTGGCTGGGCGGTGCCGAGCAACTGGCCATGGGGCGCAAGCTGCGCACCTTTGGCGGGGTACAAACCATCGCCATTCCGGCGGGTTTGCATGCCAAACTGCGTGACTACCAGGTTGAAGGCGTCTCGTGGATGCAGT
>JBKJLF010000115.1:0-2670 GCA_046597185.1 Burkholderiaceae bacterium
TTCATTTATAGTGAAATGCATTATCCCAATTCAGGGAATGTGCTCCTCATTAATTCATCCATCAAATCGGCACCATCTACATGCCACCAATATGACGTATCTTTTGCTGGACAAAGATGATCATAAATGGCAATGAGACCTAATAATTCAACTGGGTTATCCGCCCTAAATTCAAAAACATCTTTTTCCGCAATCCAAAGTACATCTGTCGGATAGCACCCATCTTCAGTAATTTCACCTTCAATTTTTAAATTAAATCCTCGCCCTGAAATAATTCTCAAACAAGTATTATAGGTGTTATAGTTTGCACTTAAAGTCATTTCGTACCTTTTTTCAATTTAATAAAAATAGTTAAAAATACTAGCATTTATTTATTTTTCCACCGGGAATTTGTCCGCGAACTAAAACTTCGTTGTTTCTAGTCATATTTTGGAATGCACCATTAGCCTTTGAACTCAATTTAGGGTCAGCTTTTAATATTTTTTTAGCCGCTTCAGGAGTGATCACCTCAATTTTACCCTCAGATGCCAGTTGCGCAATATCACTATTGGATACTTTAAATGTCGTTTTGCCGAAAAAATCAGCCCCCCTCGAACCATTTCCACTTTTTAGTTTTTCCGAAAAGGACGTAAATGTGCCATCTCCTTTTTCTGCTAGATGACTTAATATATCGCTACCAGTTATTCCACCTGGTTGGATTGGCCGACCAATCGCGCCACCAGAATAGAAATTGTCTGCGCGGAAAAGGAAGCCCGCTAGGCCCCACGGATCAACCCACCCAGTCGGATTAGGCGCATAGGCATACAAATTCATGCCACCCAGCAACCCAATCGGATCTTGATTGATGAAGCGCCCCAGCGCAGGGGCATAATAACGGAAAGTATTGTAGTGTAACCCGGTTTCCGTATCCGCATACTGGCCCTGATAGCGCAAATTTTGTACCACACCGTCAGCAACAACCTGCTGTTCCAGCTCACCCCACGCGCCGTATTGCGCGGCCCAGCGCAGCTCGCCCGCTTCGTCTGTCATGGCGATCGGCGTGCCGATTTGGTCGGTGTGGTAATAGTAGACCGTTTCTTCGCGGGCGTCTTCAGCATCGTCATCGTCATTTTGCGTGTCGTTAGCCTGATCAATGCACGCCAGCGGTACATGGGTTTGCGCCGGGTCGTACAGATACGTGCGCATCGTATTGCTTGGGTCGCCGAAACTCGGCCACAGGTCGGGGTTGTGGGTTGTTAGTTTCTCGCTGCGCACTTCCTGCGCTAGCCGAAGCCCTTGCCAGATAAACCACGTTGTTTGCGCGCTTCGATGCGTGTTGTTAGTGCCTTGGCGGGCGACGGTTTCTACCTGCTTTTCGGTGCGGCGGCCCAAGCCGTCATATTGGAAGCGCACTACCATGTCGTTATTGGAATTGGTTTGCCGCACGCAAATCAACTGCTGGCGGCTGTCGTACTCTAAGTGCTGGGTGTGGCTGGGGTTTTGTTTTTTGATAAGGTTGCCCATGCCGTCGTAAGTCAAGCAGGTGTCGCCGCTGCTGGCGATGCGGTTGTTTTTTGCCACGGCGGCCTGCTGCGGGCCTAGCTGCATGTTGCCCGCCGCATCCCATGTGAAGTTGTCGTGGCGTGGACAGCCCTGCGGACTGGTGCTGGCGCGGTGGCGTAGGTAACCTGCCGGATTGTAGTCGAACTGAACTAGGCCGCGCACGCTGTCGCGCTGGTGCGCTAAGTCGCCGTTGGCGCAGTAGTGCCAGTTGGCCCACACTTTGCCACGCTGCACCATAGCCTCGTGCGCGGGCGGGAGCAGCGCGGCTAGCGCCAGCGGGTCGGGCGTGTGTGTTGGGTACGCAGGTGCGGGCGCGAGGGCAGGCGCGGGCGGCTGCGCCCACGCCTGCTCGCCCTCGTGCGGGCGCGCGGACGTGGCCGCCTGCCACAGCTTGCGCCCGTTGGCGTCGTAGCCTGCGCGCAGGTGGAGCGCGCCTTGCGTGCGCACGATTTCTCGGTGCAGCTCGTCGCGCTCGAAGTCGCACACGGCGCGCCTGTTGCAGCCGATTTGGTGCGTGTGGCCGCCGCCGTAGCGCAAATAACTGATGCGTTGGCCTAGCGGCAGGGTCACACCTGCCGCGTGGTGCAGCACGTCATATTCGGTGCTTACCGCGCCGAAGCGGCTATGCTCGGTTAATAGCCGCCCGGCGGCGTCGTATTTAAAGCGCAAGCGGTCTGGCTGCTGGCCGTCTGCGTTGGGCGTGGAGGTTAGCGCCAGCATGCGGCCCAGTAAGTCGTATTCATAATGCTGTTCTGCGCCAGCATCGGTTACATGGGTCAGGCGGGCGTTGGCATCGTAACGGTAGGCGGTGCTTTGGCGCATCAGTGTGCCGTCGTCGCCCCAACCTTGGCTGGTGGTCTGGGTCAGCAAGCCATCTTGGTACTGGTGGTCGCGTTCAATACCGTCGAATGCCTTTTCATACGTGATGCGGCCCGCTGGATCGTGAGTAAATTCGTAAGTGGCACGGTTGGGGTTGGTAATGCGTAACAGGTGCCCGGCGGGGCAGTATTGGTAACTTGTGACGTGCGCCATGGCGTCGGTGTGGCGGGCAATTTGTCCGTGTAGGTTGTATTCCCATTGCTGGCTGTGCCCGGCGGCGTCGGTTAAACGGCTTAGCAGGCCGTGCGC
>JBKJLF010000203.1:0-3375 GCA_046597185.1 Burkholderiaceae bacterium
TAGTCTGGTTTTCATGTTGGCGCTGACCTCTTCCATGGCGCTGGCCAATTGGGCTTGGATCAAGTCATCCATCGGCACCACGGGCGGTGCGCAGGTTTGGGCGTCTGCGCCCAGCAGTCAGGCTTGGGTTCCATACATGCTTTCTGCTGGTGGGGGTGAGGGTAAAAATGGGCTTGGTCGGTGGCGTTGTGCCCGCCTTTGTCGCCGTCTTTTTGGCGACCACTTTTTTGTGCCTGGGCAGGGTTTGATGTAAATGCACGAAATTTTATTGTTTTGTAATGACGACGCGAAAAAAAGAAGGTAGAATTGTTTCTTTTTAGAACTATCATAATTTACAAAGGTATTTTATGTCGGAAAATGATAAAGGTTTAACGGATGCGCAAATCTATGGGCAGGCGGTTGATGGCATTCTTGAAATCACGCTCGCGTCAAACAAAATTTGTGGCAGCGGGAGTAACCCGTACTAGACCAGAAATCATCTGGTTCTGGAAGAAAAGAAAAAAAGGATTCGCTATAAAAATGGTGAAACCTTGCCAAACTCGGCGATTAATATGCTCAACGATTCACAGCGCGTAGCGCGCCATTCCCGCATCTTGGGCAACAACATACTGCGTGCGGCCAAAAATATGGCGAGGCTTGATGATCTGGATGCGCATCATGTGGTGGCGGTGCAAGATTGGCGCGCCGAATCTGCACGTGAAATACTCTTTTTCATCTGGTTCATTGCTATTAACGATGCGGCAAATGGCGTCTTCATGCGCAGATTTCCTTCCAGTATCGTAGCGGGCTTGGCAAATTGCCCACCGCACCAAGGCTTGGGTAATATCCATACTGCTACGTATCATTTGGCTGTTTACATGCGCTTGTTTGAAATTAAGGATCAAGATGCAGCCAGTGGCCGTGCCGCATTGCGACTCATTGCAAGCGAAATTGTTGCGGGCACATTTCCTTATTAATAAAGGCAAGTTATGGCAATTTGGGAACTATTTTATGATGGACTCAATGAGCACGCGGTATTCGTTTCCGACGAAGGCCCAGGCAATATGCTTAATACGTTTGCACCCAATGGCAAGCCGAAAGATTGGGCCGTGCCACCACGAATTAAGCCCTTCATCGAAAAGCGCAGAAAGAAGGCAAAACCCCGCGCCGACTTAAGCTATTTAATTGCTGGTTCCATCACCCTGAATAAAAAAGCATACCAAGCGCTGAAAGACTTCTTGCTACCCTTTGGCCAGTTGCTTGAACTAAATTGCCAAGGTGAAATTGAGTACTATTACAACGTAACCAATCTCGTAGCATGCGTTGACTATGAACATTCGGTGAAGACCGGGACTTCTGTGATCAAGGCAGTCTTTTTGCGAGATGCTGTGCCCGAAGCGCCAGCCATCTTTAAAGACCCTTACACTGCAGGAACACGTATCTACCTCAACCAGGCAGGCAAAGAAAAGTTTGAAAAACTCTGTGCCGAAGCGGGCCTGTTTGGTGCGCGCTTTGTTGAAGCGGGGCAGGGTTTGATATAGGCGAGGCCGTCGGGGAAGCAATAGGCGTTGCCGCCCTTATTGCCTACCCCCGCAACCTTTCACCGCACTTTACGCAGCCTTGGGCGGCTTACCTGCCCTGGCCAAATCCAAAAATATTTGTTTGCGCTCTGGCCCCGCTACCCGGAAGGCATCCGCCGGGAAATCACGTTGCCAGATCGCTTGACCAGCAGGCGCTTACAATTTAATACATTTTCCATTAACGAAAAACATATTATGCTTGCAAAGACACCTTTAGCTTGATAAAATTTGCCACCCAATTAATATTAATTATCAAGAATAAAAATGGCCAACCCAATAGCAGGCATCGCCCCCAATCAAATTCTCTATGTCAACAAAGTGTCGCTCACCGGTTGGCTGCTTGTGCGCCCAAGAACGGGCGAAAAAATCCCGATTTTAGAATACACTAAAGTAAAAATACTGGAAACCAAGGGTGGGATGACTTGGTTTGTGATACAAGATGGCACGTATAAGGGCACGCCTGCGAGCCTGAGTGAGGCCCACGCAAAGGAATATTTGGGTAAAAAGGCACCGTTGCAAACGGGTGTGAATATCATGATTCAGCGGCAGAAAATTGAGGCAATATACTCGATTACCAGGGAGCAAAATATCATGCATGAAACTGCAATGTTGCGGGTTAATGGCTTGCAGATGAAGATTACACTCAATTCAATTGTTATCGGTTCTGAAAATGAGCACGAGGAACATACGCCGTTGCCACCTGGGGTATATCGGGTGCGCTTGCCAGACCGCCCACACGATAAACGCGCAACCGCAGGTTATCGTCAGGCTGAAGAACCCAATTTAAAAAATGACCAGGTTTGGTTCCCCATCGAATATGGTGACAATAGCCGTTACATCCACGTTGGCCACCTCTCCCACGGGTGCGTTACCGTTATGCAATTGGAACAATGGAATGCGCTCTACCAAACATTGATTGAACACCGCATGTCTGGCACCGGGTATGTGGGCCAAATTTTAATTTCCAAATCGATCCAGCCATAACCATGAAGAAACTTACCACTATTGTTTGGACTAGTGCTTGCATGGTATCGTTTTCCGTTCATGCTGAGGACGCGCTCAATTGTAAAGTTTATCAGCCTGATCCGAAGAAACACGCCCAATGCATGTTGCTTAGTTATAAACATTTCATCAAAGTCGAGCCTGATACGCTTGCCGATGGTTTACGTTTAATCAAGGAGGGTGACCATTATTTTAAAATGAAGGAATACCACAATGCCTACGAAGCCTATGACTTGGCGCGTATTAACTCACGCAACCCCTACGCACAAATTCGGGCGGGTGATGCGGCCTTTGCCGCGCTCCCAACAATAAAACGATTTCGTACTGATTATGGAAAGGTAACGGGGGCCTGTTTCACTACCGACAGCTTTATTGGGATGGCTAACAACTTCACTACCAATTACTGGGAAACCGGCTTGGAACTGGCAAAAATCCTTAAAATACCGCCGAAAGTGACCAAAACTATGGTGGCGGATGTTAAAAGGAAAATCACCTGTATGCGCGCCTTGGCGGAACACTACAAGCAAACCAAACCCGCCTGCGTGGATGTGGCAAAAGTGGATGCGTGTTATACGGGCATACCCGCCAAGGCCGATTCAGAAAAAAGCGCGGCAAGCAACCCCGCCAAGTAAATATCCCGCTTTGGGTGGTTTGTCGCCATTTATGTCTTACCCACCATTGCGCCGCTTGCCCAAGGCATCGGCCAAGCCCAAATAGGCTTGTTTGCCCTTGGCATCGGCCAAGCGGTACGCTTGCAGTACGTGTTTTTCGTCGGGCGTTAGCCCTGCCTCGGTGCTTAGGTTTAGTCTGGTTT
>JBKJLF010000369.1:0-5258 GCA_046597185.1 Burkholderiaceae bacterium
GGGTCCAGCTCCAGTTTTTCATTTAAATTGAAGCCCTTGATATCGAGGATCTCTGCAATTGGGGCGCGCCCGAAATCGGTGTGGGTGATGCGGGCGCGTGGGTTGATGCGACATAAACGGCTTTTCAGGATTTCCACTTCGGCAGGCGACACCAAATCGGTTTTCGACAGTAGCAAGCGGTCAGCAAAGCCAACCTGGCGTTGCGCCTCGTCATGTTGATCGAGTTGTTGCATGGCATGCCGCGCATCGACCACGGTAATAATGGCATCGAGTAAATATTGGCTGCCGACTTCTTCATCAATAAAAAAGGTTTGCGCGACTGGGCCGGGGTTGGCCAAGCCCGTGGTTTCAATGATCACGCGCTCGAAGTGGAGTTCGCCAGCCGCGCGGCGCTGTGCCAGGCTTCCCAGAGCGACAACCAAATCACCTCGTACTGTGCAACAAATACAGCCATTATTCATTTCGACGATGGTTTCATTGCTGTCTTGTACTAATATTTCATTGTCAATATTCTCTTGGCCAAATTCGTTTTCGATGACCGCTATTTTTTGACCATGGTTCTCTTGCAAAATGCGGTTGAGCAAAGTGGTTTTGCCTGCGCCAAGAAAACCAGTCAGAATGGTGGTGGGAATGAGTGCCATTGTCTCTGCTCTATTTTGAATAAAACCACAATATGGTATTGAAATGTTGGAAATCAAGTGGCGTTGACAGCGATTTTCGCGCGATTTTACCGGAGCCGGGATTATTTGCGCTTGGCACGTGGATGGGCGGCATCATACACATGGGCCAGGTGCTGGAAGTCCAGTGCCGTGTACACCTGGGTTGAGGCGATGCTACTATGCCCCAGCATTTCTTGTACGGCGCGTAAATCGCCACTCGATTGTAAGACGTGGCTGGCAAACGAATGGCGCAGCATATGAGGGTGAACGTGGGTGGGCATGGCTTGCTGTTGGGCGTGCGCCTTTAAGCGCAGTTGCACCACGCGTGGCGACATGCGGCGTGCGCGCTCGTTGAGAAACAATGCCGCTTCGTCGGGGGCCGCCAATAATGGGCGTTGTGTCAGCCAGTCTTGCAGTGCGTCGAGTGCGGCTTGGCCAATTGGCACGCGCCGCATCTTGTTACCTTTGCCGGTGACGGTCACTTCGCGCTCGGCCAAATCAATCCACCCCGGCGAATTATTGGGCGCGCCATGGTAACGGAAATCGAGTGAGCATAATTCGGAGACGCGTAAGCCACTCGAATACAATAATTCAAACATGGCACGATTGCATGCCAGGTTTGCCAACTCAAGCGCATCCAGGTGTGCTGTCGGGTTGGGGCTTGGGCTGACCAAATGGACTGCCTCATCAACACCCAATGCTTTGGGGAGCGGTTTGCTGCGTTTGGGGCCTTTTACCCCTTGTATGGGATTGCTGTCCAGGCTGGCATCAGCCTGTTCGGCCAGCCAGTTGAAAAAACTGCGCCAAGCCGATAATTTGCGTGCCAATGAGTGTGGGCTTAAACCTTGGGCGTGTAATTGGGCACTGATTTTGCGTATTGCAAAATGTTTGATGTCTTGCCATGCTGTGGCAGGCAGTAGCGCTTGCAATTGTTCCAAATCACTCCGATAGCTGGAGACGGTAAGGGGTGAGAGTTGGCGTTGATACAAGAGGTGAGCCAGATACGCCTCAAGTAATGGTTGATTGGCGTTCTGGGGCATGATTGGCACTAATCCAACAGGCAGGCGAGTGCGGAACTGGAGGTGGCGGAAATTTGCAGTAAAAAGTCGGTTGCCATGCTGGCGGCAAAGCGATCTTCATTGGAGGAACCTAATATTAACAAGCCAAAGGTTTCCCGGTCAGGCAGGCGCAAAGGCAGCATCGCTAGCGAGCGAATATCTTGCCCATCTTCAATCCAACTGACCGCCTCAAAATCATTATTGATGCCGCAATAAGGCGTTGTCAGACTATTGGCAAAGATGCTCACATCTTCTGAAACATCTTTCACAAACCAAGTGTGTGAAAAATCGCTGGCTACCCGCCAGAGCCGCAAAGTCGCATAGGGCACATTGAAAATTGAACGCAAGCCATCGATTAAAACATGGGGTAAATCCACATCGTTACGCGCCAGCAGTAAATTTTTTGACCAGTCATTAAATTTTTGGTTGAGCGCTTCATTTTCGTGCGCGGTACGAATAAATTCAGCCAAGCGTAATTCCAGCGCTTTATATTTACTGCGCATGACTTCCATTTGCCGCTCTTGCAAGGAAATGGCGCGACCTGTGAGTGGGCTGCTTAATTGAATTTGCGCCAGTAAGGCGCTATGCTCTTGAAAAAATTCGGGGTGCTCGGCCAGATAATTGGCAATGGCAGCGGAGTCCAGCGGTGCGCTCATGGTCTCGGTCGATTCTGTGGAAAAATGGGAAGCGGTACTCAAGCGTATCTCCGGTCATTTGGCAGCAAAAAGCAGCAAAAAGGGCACCCTGGGGTGCCCTTTGGGCCATCATGCAAAACATTAAAACTTATGACGGATACCGAATTGCAGTGCGCGGCTGCTTTCGCCAGCCGCGCTGGTAAAGCCGCCCGAGGCACTTGCTACGCCAAGGGCATATTGGCCGAAGTTACGGTTTTTGATGTAGCCAACCACGGTGTAAAGATCGGTGCGCTTGGATAGGAAGTGGTCATAGCCAATCGCATATTGGGTGACATCGCTATTGGTTGCAGAGCGGTCATTTTGATGGCTGATCGACGTCATGATGCGGCCACCGCCCAACTTGTAATGCATACCCAAGGAAACGCTTTCAACATCAAGCTTGAAGTTGTTGACCAGGTTGGTGACGAAGACATTGCGCAGGGCCGCTGCTGTTGGCGCGCCCAATGGTGCCAATGTCGGGGCAATGCTGGCATCCCAGGTTGCGGTAAATACCGGAATCAACACGGAATGGTCGTTGCGGTTGTTTTGGTAGCCTGCAAAAAACTTAAAGTCGCCTGTGGTGTAAGAGCCGCCGATGACGCGGGTGATCAAGCCAGTTTGATTGCTTTGATCCGTACCACGGTTGTAGCCGATACCCACATCCCAGCCGTTTTTCTTGTAGGCGATCCGTGCACCAGCAAAGTGGTCATCCAGACCGACGTAGCCGGAATTTTTGAAGCCCCACATGACCGAAGCGCCCCAGCCATCTTTTTCGATGCGATATTGCAGCGATTTGTCGGAGCGAATCGCCGAGCCAGTGGTTAAGAGACCACCCAAGCCGCCTGTGATATTACCCCAGTTACCTGCGGTGCCCAGTTCAAATGTTTCGGCTGCAGCAAATACTTCATAAGCCGGAGTGTATTGGCGGCCAGCAATAAATGCACCGAAAGGTGTTACCAAGCCTACCGCTGAAGTGCGATCAAACAAGGCGTTATTGCTATTGACATTGACAGCTGGCTGCAAAGCGCCGCGAATGGTTGGCAGCAGGCGTGGGCCTAAGGCATCCATGCCGCGAGTCAAGGCAAAACCTTGATTGGTGGACAGATTGCCTACCTGTTGTTTGCCGGTGTCGAGTTCAATCCGTGCTTCGAGTTGGAAAACAGCGCGATAGCCGCCGCCCAAATCTTCAGAGCCTTTAAAGCCAAGGCGCGAGCCGTCAGCAATGCCGCTTACCAGTTTGACGGTGGGGTCGCTGCCGCTGCTACCATTGTTGCTGATTTGAATGCCTGCGTCCACAATACCGTAGATGGTGACATTGGATTGAGCCAATACAGGGGCAGCGAAGCAAATTGCGACGGCCGCTGCTAATAAATTTTTGTTCATGATGTGATCCCGGAAATGAGTTTATATTTTATACAATGCGTTTACAATTCGGCTATCTGTACTATGCCATTCTTCTGGTGTCATGTATAGCATGCAACGCAGTTTAATTAGTTATGGTTGTGAAAACGACACAAACCATACAACGCGATTCTAGAAAAAAGGGCACAACGAGTGCGCCCTTTTTTTAAATCTACAAAAATGCATCGGGTCATGCAACAACCCGGTCGCATTGATTAGAAGTTGTGATGCACACCCACGTCAAATGCATTGGTGCTGGTGGTGCTGCCACCAACAGAGCCAACTGCAGTGTTAGGAGTGCGGCGTTTCCACACGTCTGCGTACAAGAATGTACGCTTGGACAAATTGTGTTCGTAGCCGAGCGACCATTGAGTATTGTTCGCAACGCCGGAAGTGCCAACCGCTGTTGCTGAACCTGCAGTTGTAATGATGCCGCCAGCATTGACTGGTGAACGGGCATCGCTCACGTTACGGCCGTAGCCAGCCAAAACAACGCCGCTGGATACAGGTGCTTGCAAGCCCAACACATAGCCTTTGGTGGTGGTGCCGCCATTTGGTTTTTGACGTGCGTAGGAAGCCAATACTTTCAGGTTGTTAGCCGATGTAATGGTGTAAGCGCCAGCCAGATTCCAGAAACGGGTTTCGATGCCATTGCGCTCGTAACCTGTCATCAGGGACAGAGGGCCGTTGTTGTAAGTGCCCGAGAAAGAGTACGCATTCACAGTTGGTGTGCCAGCGCCCAGTGCTTCTTTGCTTGCCAAAGAGAAATTGGCTTGGAAGCCGCCACCAAACACGGGTGAGTTATAGAAAATCGCATTTGAGAAGCGATTTGTTGAACTGCCTGTGTTTTGTGGGTCGCTGTTGTAGCCAGCGATGGCGTAGGTTACCAGATTGCCACGATTACTATCGAAGCTCCATGGTTCATATGCGCCAGAAGATTCTTGCATTGCGGTTAAGCCACGGCCCAAACGGATTTGACCAAAGTCACCCTTCAAGCCAACACGGGTTTGGCCTTGAAATAATGGACGGTTAGGCGCTGCTTCAGTCGTGCCAGTGTCGGGCTCGTAACGCATTTCGAGTTGGAATACGGCCGATAAACCGCCGCCCAGATCTTCAACGCCTTTGAAGCCCAGCTTGTTGTTGTCGCCACGGCCCAAGGCAGTGGTTTGGTTTTGTACTTTGATCACGCCAATATCAACTGCACCGTACACGGTCACATTGGATTGGGCTTGTGCTGCACTGGCTACGAAAGCCAAAGCTGCGAGTGCTAATAATGATTTTTTCATTTTGAAGTCCTTGTTAAGATAAATCGGTTAAAGATCCGTAAATCTGTGAAGCGGCTAGCGAGCGGATGAGCTGAACATTAATCGTAACTTGTCCGCAACGTGGCGAATTAGTGTTTTAGCAGGGCCTGAATTGGTGATAAGTGCTAAAAACGTGTACTGCTGTTGTATTCTACAGACGAT
>JBKJLF010000516.1:0-9153 GCA_046597185.1 Burkholderiaceae bacterium
GTTGATGCCAAAAAACAAGGTTAATTGGCATCAACTTGTTGTGGTGTAATTCTTACAAGCCCAAATCGCTGAGGGAAGGATGATCGTCAGGGCGGCGGCCCTGAGGCCAATGAAATAGTCGGTCGGCTTCCGATATCGCCAGGTCATTAATGCTGGCATAGCGTTTTTGCATGAGCCCCTGGGCGTCGAATTCCCAGTTTTCGTTGCCGTAAGAACGATACCATTGCCCTGCATCATCGTGCCATTCGTAGGCAAAGCGCACTGCAATGCGATTGCCTTCAAAGGCCCATAATTCCTTAATTAAACGGTATTGTTGCTCACGTTGCCATTTGCGGGTCAAAAATTCCACGATTTGTTCGCGCCCGCGTGGGAATTCACTGCGATTTCGCCATTGGCTATCCAAGGTATAGGCCAAGGAAACCCGCACTGCATCGCGTGAATTCCAGCCATCTTCGGCTGCGCGCACCTTTTGTGTCGCACTTTCACGGGTAAATGGCGGAAAGGGGGGGCGTGCTTCGAGCGTCATGATTTCTCCTTTAAAAGTAGGGTAAGCTAGCATAGCATGTTATTTTGCCGCGAATGTTTTGTTGTAAGTCGGCTTGATTATTGTGCTTCTGACCGGGGCGAACTGTCTGAAAATGGTCGTGCTCGCGGTCATTGCTAAAAAATATCGGATTTTTTAACGTAGCGGGAAATTGCGTCGATATAATGGACAAAGCCGCAAGATCAAATTTTAGAAGCAAAGAATTTCGCCAGCGCGAACTCATAACATAAGGCTGAGATCGGTGTATTTTTCTATTGGAGACCCATTTTTGTTGTTTGCTTTTTGGAGTGGCGTGGCTAGTTTTGTGCTAACCACCTTGATCACGATCCAGATTGTCTATTTGCGCCTGAGTCGATTACGGCGCGAACAACAAGAGCATGCTTTTTTGGCACGCTGGCAGCCCTTGCTGCAGCAGGCGATTAGCAATCCCACCATGGAATTGCCAAGCTTGCAGCCCAACGAAGCGGTGTTTTTTTTGAAATTGTGGAATCATTTGCATGAAAGTCTGTCACTTGATGCTACCTTGGTATTAAATCAAATTGGTATGCGCCTGGGTTGTTATGCGGTGGCGCATAATATGTTGCGTGGCGGGGGCCGTTCCAAACACTTGTTGGCGATTTTAACGCTGGGGCAATTGCGTGATCGTGCGGCCTGGCATGATTTGATGGCTGAAGCGGTGTTTGTCGATAGTGCGGCCTCACTCAATGCGTTGCGGGCTTTGGCGCAAATCGATGCCGACGCCGTGATGCGTGAAATGACACCACAGCTATTGATGCGTGATGATTGGCCAGCGGGCCGCTTGATCGCTATTTTTCAAGAGTCGCCACCGCGTTTTTATGCGCCGCTGTTAAGCGCCGCTTCTGAGGGGCCGCCAAAACAACAGCTAAAAGCCCTGCGCATGGTTGAGGGTATGCATTTATCTTTACCGCTGCCTGTATTGGCCCATTTGCTGGATGAGAAAATGGCCCCTGAATTGATTGTGGCCGCTTTGCGGGTTACTTTGTATCCGCAATTATTGGTCGTGGTGCGTAACCACCTGACGCATTCGGATTGGCGCGTGCGGGTGCAGGCAGTCAAGGCCTTGGGCCGAATCGGGCGCGCCTCGGATGTGAGCCTGTTATCAACTTTGTTGGATGATTCAGAATGGTGGGTGCGCTACCGCACCGCCCAGGCTTTGGCAGATATTCCTTCATTTAATCGCAATATGCTGGATCATCTGATAAGTTTAACTGACGACCGCTATGCCCATGATATTTTAAATCAGGTCATGGCAGAACGGGGTATGGCATGAGTGTCGTCATTTACTGGGCCATATTGACTTATTTTGTTTTGTTGAATGGCAGTTATTTATTGCTCAATTTACTCTCCCTGATTTTATTGCGGCGGCGGGTCGAAGAACAAGTACTCGATAGTTTGCCGCAGGTGTATACCGGCGTGGAAATTCCCGTTAGCATTCTGGTGCCCGCCTACAATGAGGCGGCGTCGATTAATGATGCGGTTCATTCATTATTGCGCCTGGTGTATTCCGAGTTTGAAGTGCTGGTGATTGATGATGGTTCGAGCGACGACACCCTGCGCAAATTGCAGTTGGAATTTGGTTTATTGCCCTTCCCGGAAGCCTATAGGGTGCGGCTTACAACGGTTCCGATTGAAGAAGTCTATCGCTCTACCCGTTTCCCCAATTTGCGCGTGATTCATAAGCAGCATGGCGGTAAGGCCGATGCCTTGAACGCGGGTATCAATGCGGCGCGTTTCCCTTTGTATTGCTGTGTCAATGTGAATGTGATTTTGCAAAGCGACAGCCTGCAGCACATGGTGAAACCATTTTTGGATGATACCACCGTGGTGGCGGCAGGCGGCACCGTGCGGGTGGCCAATGAATGTAAAATCGAACAAGGCTTTTTGGCCGAAGTCGATTTATCGAGCAATCCGATTGCCTTGTTTCAGGTCATCGAATATTTGCGCTCGTATTTGTTTGGCCGCTTGGGTTGGTCGTGGTTGAATGGGATGTTAATTATTTCCGGTACGTTTTCTTTATTTCACAAAGAAACCGTGGTGCAAGTCGGCGGTTATCGTGCAGGCAGTATTGCGGGTGACATGGATTTGGTGGTGCGCCTGCACCATCGCTTGCGTGAACAGCAGCGCCCTTACAAAGTCGCTTTTGTGCCCGAGCCAGTCTGTTGGGCCATTGCTCCCTTCACCTTGAGCCACTTGAAAAAACGTCGGATGCGTTGGCAGCATGCACTGGCTGATAGTTTATTGGCCAATCGCGGCCTGATGTTTAGTCGCCATGGCGGTGTGCCGGGCTGGTTGGCGTTTCCCTTCATGCTGGTGTTTGAATGCTTTGGGCCTGGAATTGAACTGGCCAGTTATGCCTGGATGTTGATCGCATTTGTAACGGGCATAATTTCGGGGCAAGTGTTAATTGCTTTTTTAATTGTTGCCATCGGCTTGGGCATTTTGCTCTCGATTTCTGGTTTGTTATTGGAAGAAATGTCATTCCATCTGTACCCCAAGAAACGCCATTTGATTTGGCTGACCATTGCATTGGTATTTGAAAACTTTGGTTATCGCCAGCTTAACGCTTTTTGGCGGGTGCTGGGCATGCTGCGCCGCTGAGTTACCTGAGTTCGCACCTGAGTTCACACCGTAGTTCACATATCTCACACTTCTTTACAAATCTTTTGTTTCCAAACTGCACGCTTTCCCCTACAGTGCTGAAAGTATGATTTAACGCATATCTTTCAGCGGACGCAAAGGCAACGCTGAAAGCATGCTCCCGGTTTACTTTTTAAAACAGAGTAGGAGATATTTATGTCAACTTTAGCGACAGGGGCGAGTACCGTTGCCCCGCCAAGCGCCACTGAGGCGGCGCGCTTTTTGGCGCAAGCGGCCTTTGGTGGTAATGACCAGGATCTGGCCCTGGTGCAATCCAAGGGGGCCAGTGCCTGGCTCGACAGCCAATTTTTGGCCAGCTCCGATGCCAGTCATTGGGATTGGATGATTAGTAAAGGTTTTAATAATATTACATATATCAATTCCTCGGCCGGGATCGACCCCAGCCTGTGGCGCAAATTGATGAGTTCGCCCGACTTGTTACGGCAACGTATTGCCTTGGCACTGTCTGAAGTATTCGTCGTATCTTTGCAAGGCTTGAATGGCAGTTGGCGTGCTTTTGCCGTTGCCGGGTATATGGATATGCTGAGTGCACAAGCGTTTGGCAATTTCCGTAACCTGATCGAAGCCGTTACCCTGTCCCCGGCGATGGGGCTGTATCTCGGTACCCGCGGCAATCAAAAAGAAAGTGTCGTCACCGGGCGTCAACCCGATGAAAACTATGCGCGTGAAGTGATGCAATTGTTCACCATTGGGCTGTACCAGCTCAATCTGGATGGGTCGCAAAAGAAGGGAACGGACGGCAAACCGATTGAAACCTATACGCTCGATACCGTATCGCAACTGGCGCGGGTGTTTACCGGCTGGAATTATGATCATCCCGTGAAAGAGGTGCCCGACCACTGGCGACGCAATATGGTGCTCAATCCGTCGCTTCATTCAACGGCCAGCAAAAGTTTTTTGGGCGTGACCATTCCTGCTGGCGTCAACGATGGCGTGGGCGACTTAAAAATCGTACTCGATACCTTGTTCAACCATCCCAACTTGCCCCCGTTCTTTTGCAAGCAATTGATCCAGCGTCTGGTGACCAGTAACCCCAGTCCGGCTTATGTGCAGCGCGTGGCGCAAGTTTTCAAGGCAAATGCGGTTGGCGTGCGTGGCGATATGAAGGCGGTGATTCGTGCTGTCTTGCTCGATAATGAAGCACGTCAGCTTCCCACCAGCGCCACTGCCGGCAAGTTGCGTGAACCAATGCTGCGCTTGGTGCAATTTGCCCGCACGTTCAAAGCCACCTCCACCAGCGGCAATTGGAATTTCGGCAATACTCTGGACCCGGATTCGCGCCTGGGACAAAGCCCGATGCGTTCACCCACCGTGTTTAATTTTTTCCGTCCAGGTTTTGTACCCGGCAGTGGTTTGGTGATCGACCCGACTATCGTGGTACCGGAATTGCAGATTTCGACCGAATCCACCGTGGTTGGCTATGCCAACTTCATGCAAAGTGTCATCAATGGCAGCTTCTCTGATTTGAAACCCGATTACACGGCTGAAATCGCTTTGGCGCTGGACGCCACGGCCTTGGCCGCGCGTATCAATAATATGGTTGCAGCGGGTCAGATTTCGAGTGCCAATTTGAACGGGATTGCCAGCGCGGTCAACACCATCAATGCCAGTACCGATGCCGGAAAACTTAATCGCGTCAAGGCCACCATCATGTTGGTGATGTGCGCGCCTGAATACATTGTGCAAAAATAAGCGAACCAAGGAGCAAGCAAATGAGTATCGAATCCATTCAGCGCCGGGAATTTTTGCGCAAATCCACCCTGATGAGCGGAGCCCTCGCGGGTGCCGCACCCTTCGCCTTAAATCTGGCAGCCATCGGCGAAGCGGCGGCACAAACTGCCAGCGACTATAAAGCCATCGTCTGCGTGTTTTTATATGGCGGTAATGATTATGGCAATACCTTAATCCCCTACGATAATGCCAACTACGGCGCCTATGCCACCATTCGCCAAAAGCTGGCGTATTCCCAGTCATCGTTGGCGGCGACGGTCTTAAACCCGACCTTACCAGCACCTAATGGTCGGCAAATGGCGCTGGCCCCTGAGCTGGCCCCGCTCAAGCCTTTGTTTGACAGTGGCGATTTGGGCGTGTTGTGCAATATCGGCACCCTGGTCGTACCCACCACTGTTGCGCAATATAAAGCCAAAAGCGTGCCGCTGCCACCGAAACTATTTTCTCATAACGATCAGCAAAGCTTTTGGCAGTCGAGCAATCCGGAAGGTGCCACCACCGGTTGGGGCGGGCGTTTGGGTGATTTGATGCTGTCGAGCAATAGCAATTCCTTATTTACCGCCATGTCGGTGTCGGGTAGTGCATTGCTGTTAAATGGCAATCAGGTTTCGCAATATAGCGTCACCTCCAAAGGCTCGAATGGTTTGCGCGGGGTGGACAGTAATTTATATGGCTCGGCCAATTGCTCGGCCATGTTGCGTAGTCTGGTGACCCAAAGCCGCACCAATCAGCTCGAAAACGCTCACGTTAAAATCATGAATCGCAGTTTGGCAGGCAATGCCAGCCTGAAAACCGCATTAGCCAGTGTGCCACCGTTTAGCACGCCGTATGATCCGAATAACTCGCTGGCGGGCCAATTGCAAATGGTGGCCAAACTGATTGCCGGGCGCAATAGCCTGGGCACCAAGCGGCAGATATTCTTTGTTTCGCTGGGTGGCTTTGATAATCATGATGGTTTGTTGACGCAACACCCCGGCTTGCTAAAAACCGTGGCCGATGCGCTCAATAGTTTTTACCAGACCACCAAAGAATTGAATATTGCCGATTCCGTCACCACGTTTACCGCATCCGATTTTGGCCGTACCCTGGCCGTGAACGATGATGGTAGCGACCATGGCTGGGGTAGTCATCACTTCATCCTGGGTGGCGCGGTCAATGGTAAAACCTTGCATGGTAAATTGCCGGCCATCGCCGTCAATGGGCCAGACGACGTTGGGCAAGGGCGCTTATTGCCAACCACGTCGGTGGATCAATTAGGCGCGGCGCTGGCGACCTGGTTTGGCGTATCGGCCACCAATTTGCGGATTGTTTTGCCCAATAGCCACAACTTTGATTTGACCGCATTAAAACTGTTTAAAACATCCGCTAAAACATCGGTTGGCACTTAAGTTTTGCCGCCATCCAGTCGATGTACTTCTGGATGGCGGTCGATAGGGCAAAGTTTCAAGCCTGGCTCGCCGCAATTTCATGGTCAAGTTATTCGGGCGACATTTCTATGCGTGTGCAGATTCGATCTTGGTGCTCAATATTCCGGCTGGTGCTTGGTTCGGCCATGCTTTGTCTAATTTGTGCGCCCAATTGGGCGGCCGAGTTTGGTGAAGTGCAAGTAGTTTCTTATATGGGTCAACCTTTGGTGGTTGAAGTGGAGTTAACTTCCCTGTCCAATGAAGAAGCGAGCGCCTTGCAGGTGCGGCCATCTGGGGCTGACGTATTTCGCGGTGCAAATATCCAAATGAATCCGGTGCTGGCGAGCATGCATTGGGTGATACGGCATCGCGATAAGCATCAATTTTTACGCATCACCACCGATAAACCGGTTCACGCCAGTTTTTTGAATATGTTTTTTGAACTGGGCAGTAAAAATGAGCGTTCGGTGCGGGCCTTAACCGTTTGGTTGGAACCTAACCCGGAGCAAGCGCAAAACCAGGTGATTGAAGCCTCCGTGTTGCCCACCTTGCCGCAACCAGTTGCCAGTAGCAGCGTGATGAGTGAGCATAAGCCGCCGGACCATAGCCATGCGCATACCGGAGAAGCGACGCATGCCATGCCCGCCACGTCCGGCAAAAGCAGACGCGATTGTAGTGCATCGCAGCAACGCTGCGTCGCCGTTGACTTGGAAAACCGGGCAATTCGATCTCAAATTCGATCCCTGGAAAAGGACTTGATCGTATTGAATCAAACCATTCTTGGCCCTGCGAAAGCCGCGCTGCCCACCAAGACCAACAAGGACGGGAAGCCAACGAGTGCGCCAGCGCTGGCGGACGCCAGCTCAAGCCCCGAAGCGCATGAAGACAGTGCCAATGCCAGCGCGCCCGCCGATGGAGACTTATTCCTGAAAAAAGAAGAAGAGACGCTCTTGCCGGCAAAAAAGCCAGAACCTAAAACCTTACCCTGGAAGTTGATTGCTATTGGTGCTGGCGTGGGTTTGCTGCTCTTGGCGCTGGCTGCCGTGTTGTATCGGAAGCGGTGCAAGAAGACGAAAAAAGCCGCGAAACCGGGTGAGGATGCTGAAGTGCCAGCAGCGGCAGCATCGGCAACATCGGCAACCACCACAAGCGATGATGATGCCGCGCCTGCGCCCACCCTGAAAGGTTGGAAAAAGTGGCGGCAGGCACTCACCGCCCGTTGGCAGTCTTTGAAGAAACCCAAGCTGCCTGATAGCGCCGCACCCGACCCCAAGCCCGGTATCAAGACGAAGTTGAGCGCGCTATGGGGTAAGCTCACTAAAAAATCAGCCCCTGCGCCAGCCCCGTTATTGGAGCCGGATTAAACTAGCCGGATTAAACCAACCAATCCAGCAGCGTGAGCGGGCTTGCCAATATCCCTTGCGCTGACCAGGTGTGTGGTTCGCTGGCCCCGCAATAACCCCAGGCGGCGGCCAGACTGAGCATGCCCGCTGCTTGTCCGGCTTGAATATCACGCAAATCATCACCCACATACCAACACGCCTGCGGCGGTAAATTGAGCGCTTGTGCCGCTGCCAATAAAGGCGCAGGGTGCGGTTTGGCGTGTGGGGTAGAGTCGCCAGAAATAATGCAAGCGGCATGTTCCAGGCCAATTTGGGGAATTAAGGGCAGCGTAAAGCGCGCATGTTTATTGGTGACCACGCCCCAACGCAGGCCGCGTTGTTCCAATTGCAGTAACAGTTCTGGAACCTCATCAAACAAACGGCTATGTCGGGCCAGTTTGGATTCATATTGTTCCAAAAACTCTTGCTTCATCGCTTCATAGTCGGCATGTGTCGGGTCGATGCCAAACCCGGCACCGATCAAGCCACGCGCGCCCGAGGAGGCAACCGGGCGTAATGTCTCAAAAGGCGTCAGCGCCAGTTGGCGGCGTTGCTGCATGTGGTTTAAGGCTGCCGCCAAATCGGGCGCAGTATCGGCTAAAGTGCCATCGAGATCAAACAGAATGGCACGTGGCGGTGGAAAAGTTGGCATGAGGTTAATTTCTCAAGGGGCAAAAGATGACAAGTGGCTGGTAATTATTAGCAGTTATTGATCGCTATGGATAATTATTGGTGCTGGTTTGCAATGGTAAGCGTGACCAATCAGGGCTACAGACTGCAAGCGAGATAATAACTGACGCTGGTGTCCTGATTGAGCGAATACATTTGCGTGATCGGGTTGTAACTTAAGCCACGTAAATTTTCCACCTGCAAACCCGCATTGCGCACATATTGTGATAATTCGGACGGGGTGATGAACTTGGCGTAATCATGCGTGCCCTTGGGCAACAGGCGCAATACATATTCGGCCCCGATAATGGCAAACAACCAGGATTTGGGATTGCGGTTAAAGGTGGAAAAGTACACATGGCCACCGGGTTTTAATAATTTGGCGCAAGCGGCAACAATGGCGGCGGGGTCGGGCACATGTTCCAGCATTTCCATGCAGGTGATGATATCGTATTGCCCCGCTTCGCGTTCGGCCAAATCTTCTGCCGAAATCAATTCATAGCGCACGGCAACACCCGATTCCAAACTATGTAAATCAGCCACCTTCAACGCCTTTTCGGCCAAATCGATACCGATTACCTGTGCGCCTTTGCGCGCCATCGATTCGGCCAAAATCCCGCCGCCACAACCGATATCGAGCACTTTTTTACCCGTCAAAGGGGTGCGTGCATGAATCCATTCGAGGCGCACCGGGTTGAGTTCGCTGGTGGGACCCCGGCGCGGAATTTCGCCCACTGCACGA
>JBKJLF010000649.1:0-8046 GCA_046597185.1 Burkholderiaceae bacterium
GCAATTTAAAATGCAGGGTGCTATAATTAATTCAACTTTGGAGGAATTATGGATACGCTACACTTTGACTTTAACTACATTGCTGGGGTTTTACCTGTTAGTACTGACGGCAGCCAAGCGTGGCAATATTTGCCACAAGATCAGGAGTGTGCTGTGCGTATTGCGGGAACTAGTGTTCCAAACCCTCGACCGCAACCGCCAAATAAATAAGAAGTCCGATGAGAAATATCAGGAGGTATTATGCAACAGTCATCTTCTACCATTGCCAATCCATTAGTCAATGAGCTGTTTTTTCGTGCCAAATTGGGCTTGTTTATGTTCCTGGCATGGAAACTGGCTGCCGTCACTTTGCAATCTGTAACGGCAGGCGATGTGGAGCTGATCCTTCTTTGTCTGGTTGAGGTTTCGACGATGGTGTTATTGTCCATGTTGTTCTCAAACAAGAATGTCGCCAAAGATTTGAATGAATTGAATTGCTATGCCTTGCTTGCGCACCTGTTGTATTTGCCCGCCTACTATCAATTGGTATCAGCGGAATATCACAATATCGCAATTAAAATTTTGCTGTCGTTGGCTGCGATCAGGTTGATTTACTTTGGCCCTATTGACGAAAATAATGACTACAAGGGTGTTTCGCCGTTTGGCATTCTGGAGCATACCAAAACGTGGATACATCAACACAATGGCAGTGCGATTGAGCGAATTTCAAACTACCTGCCAACGGTACTGTTTTTCGGTAGCGTGATCCCGCTGGCTTTCATCATGTGGCGTGCCCATGATCTGGTCATTACCGGGACAATTATTGGGCTAATGATATTTATCTTTTTGATTGCGCAACAACTGCAAAAGAAGTCCACATCGGTCGAATATGGCAAAGAAGGTGACTATCTGGTTTGGAGCTTGCCTGCCGATGCCAGCCACAAGAGCCGCGAGCGCATGGCAGCCATTAAAAGCGTGGTGGAAAATTATATACTGGCCATTGACGACCCCAGGGTGTCCAATGCCGAGATGCGCAATGAATTGATCAAAAAAATCTATGATGACGAGGCAAAATATCATTTACTGAACGAAGACACGATTGCCTTATCCGCCATCTTTAATGCGCGTTCTGCCGCCGCCAAGCAAATCATTTTAAATATCGTGGCGGCAGATTTTAATTTGCATGATCAGGATGGTTTCTTGCAACATAAAAAATCGATTAAAAAATCACAGCAACTCAGCAATGCCATTCTGGATAAAACCCCTCTGTCGGAGCGCTCTTTTTTGGTGGGGTATCAATATGAATCGGCCAATCCGATCACCAAAAATGTAATTGATGAACTTTTGGCACCCCGCCAGGCAGACTGTGAAAACGAGATCACGCGGGACTATGCTGTGCTGGCAAAAGGCTTGTCAACGTAGCGCAAGCCAAACCGGGGAGTGATTCGACCAGATCGTAACCAGGCTATTACCTTGTCCCCAATTCAATAGATGGGCGGTGCAGTCACGCATGGCATTGGCCAAGGTTTGCCTGCCTGCTCAATAGTTGGGACTGCCGTTTTGCCGGAAATCAGTGACGGTGTTTTCAACCTGCGCTTTGATGCTTTTTACTTCGGTGCCTGGTATTGCCCGCCCATAGATGATGATGGGGCTGTTGGCCCAAGTTTTACCCTTTGGGTAGAATACCATGTGTAGATCTTGACTGACGCCACTTTGATTATCCAGCACCCAGCCCGACTTGGCTGTGACGGCAAAGGCATGGTCGGCACCAAACAGCATGCCGCGTCCGCCTTCGGTGATGTCAGCGTTGGCTGTAAGAGAAACGAAGAAGGTGATGATCGCAAGTGTTCGCATAGGTCTTTATTACAGCATTCGCAGTTTGGCCGCAGTTGAAGCATTGCAATACTCCTGGTTTAAAAAATCTTGTTAAAATTAACCGACGGCAAGCGGCGGTCGTCGCAGGGGATTGTATAACAATTAAAGACACAAAATGCCACGAAACACGCTCGACAAGGTTTGGGCCGGGAACAAAAAGGCGGATTGGGCGTGGTCAGGTATTTCTCTCATATTCCTCAAGGGCGAGCAAGAGGCTGGTGCGATGAAGCCGCGCTACGTCCTGCCATGGCTCACCGGTCAGTGCCGATTCCAGCGCCCACAACAGATTGAGACTGACGTTGTCATTGGCTCGTTTGGCCATGACAAAGGCGGGTACTGAACCGAGCTGACGAAGCTGCGCGATTGAAGCGATACCAGCGCGGGCGAGCATTGCTTCCGATTTACTGCCCAGGCTCTTGGGGTCTGCGATGGATTTTGGTTTAGTCATACCATGAGTCTCAAAATAAAAAAATTGCAAAGTACGATAAATCAGCTAACATGGCAGGTAGATAAATCTTTCCCCTTCGCCTCACCATGGAAAATGCCGCCTTGTCCCGCCAACAGCTTGCCCGGCATGCGCATACTGCACAAACTGAGGCGCGGCGGCAGTGGCATTTACCCGTCGCCCAAGGTTTGCGCGCCCCTTTGCTGGCTGCCACTATTATCGCAGCAGCAAGCGTGCAAATCGAGCTGGGGAAAGCCAGAAAGCTATGCAGCCAGGATTACATTGCTGGCTGGGAAGCATTGTTGGCAACGCCTTTGATGGCAGCGCAATTGCTGGAGCAACAATCCGACTACGCCGCACAAATGCGGCAAAATTCGCCTTTTGTGGCGACGGTGCGGCAATACTTGTTGGCCGATGCTACGAAAAAAATTCAGGCGGCACCGCCTCGCACTAGCCCCTTGCAGGGTGGCGGCCTTGATGCCATCGTCCCTTTGTTCGATTCACTCTGGCAACGGTAAACCGTGCGCTTCCAAGAATGACAATTTGTCCCAGTACCCGCGCTGAAAGTCGATGCTTCCATTGACCACATGAAACAAGCCGCAGCCTCTTAGACCAAGTGGGGCTTTCCATTCCAGTATTGCCCACTCGCCATCTTCGAGGATTTGTTCGACCTCACAAACCATTTTGGCTGACGCAAACTCTGCCGCGAACATTTCCCGAATTGCGGCCCGTCCGTGTACGGGGGCGTTGGCAACTTGGTGATTGATGGCGTCTTTCGCGTAGAGGCACGCCAGCGCTTCCACGTCGGCGCGGTTGAATGCTTCTACCCAGGCGGAAACGAGCTGACGGGGCTGCATGCGCGCTAACGCCCAAATGACGAGATCGCCACGACGGTCATAAATTTGAGTGAAATATTCATTGGCGATTCTGCGTCGATTGTCTTGTTAGCCATCAAAGGCTTGGCCCTCCCAAAATGCACGCGGGTAAAAGCGTTCTGACGGCGCTTGAAAATTAAGCCCTCTGGCACGAGCAAGGCGACATAGTGCACTTCCAAAGACATCAAAACAATCACGCCCGTCATACCCGTATCCCCACATCCGATCCGACTTTCGGGAGCGTTGCCTACGGACAAAGGCGGCCTCACGGGCTTCCAGTTCGCGAGAAAACTTCTCACTGTTGCCGCTGGCCACTGCATCCACGAGAAGTTCATATCCAAACCCAAATTCTGACTTTTTGAACGAACCTCGTTTCTTCTCGAAGCTTGCAAACGAGACTTTGTCGTATTGGCCTGTAGCACAGTAGAGAATCTGCCAAGTCAAGAACGGCCTCGCGAACTCTTGGTCGAGTGGTTGGAACAATATTGAATTGCTACACGCCGCATAATCACTTGCGATGGCGTCGAATCTGCCGACCAATAGGAAGCACAGCAGACGTTCCAGTTGGCTCCCCATGGAGAGCAATTGTCCATCCCATGCAAAGCGGCCTTCCACACCTTTGGCTACCAATGCAGCGATTTCCTTAAAGGTCGGTTGCTTCAGTTTTGCAGGATAGGAAAAGTGGCACATTGCGGCATGAATATCGCCGTCAACAATTGCACTGATCTGGCCAAGCTGTAAGCAACCAGTTGCGATGCCACTCAAAGTGAGTTCGCCGGTGGCGAAAGCGCCACGCGCCTTTAACGCTGCTCGTCTTGTAGGCCAGACATCTATCATGTGCTCTATCTCGGCCAGATGCCGCTTGACAAATGCCTGGCGAAATACCGCTATTTGAGATTCCTCATTGGCGCTGGTAGTTTCCATGTGTGTGATCGTCATTCTTGATGTTCAACGCAGCGTTAACCTGCGGCCCTGTGCCACATGCCGATCCCAAGCAAAGTGCGGGCATTAGGGCAGGCAGGTTGAATGCCGGGTTGGGCGTCACCTGCGGCTTCACTACTACGAAGCACATCAATTAATTGCTTCTTGCGTAGCTTTGTCGAGATTTTCAATGGCGATGTCAAATTGCTTCAACTGCTCGTCTCGCTTGCCCATGATTTCCGTGGCATGCGCTTTTACGGCCACCAATGCAGGATCTCCCTCCGGTACGTTGTTGCTGGTCATTGTGATTATTGAATTTGTGATCGTATCGAGTTGGAAATTGAAAAACTTGGCAACCTCATCCCGCTTTTGCAGCAGTGTCGCACGATGACAGCCAAACATCTTATGAGCTGGCCCGACCAGTTCTTGGCGCATGCGATCCTTGAAGGATGCCTGCTTCTGGGCGATCAAAGTGGCTGCATCAGTGGCCACGGTTTTTGCTTCGTCAGCCAATTGCTTGCCAGCGTCCTGCGCAAATTTTATTTTCACGACAGGAACGGTGAAAATTATCTCTTGGGTCTTCATTGCGACTTGAGGGATGCTTACGACCATTTTTTGGGTCTTCATCTCAACGGATGGTAGACCCACCACGATTCGCTGTTGCCGATCTTCCCAAGTAGGTACGTCTATGAAAGTCTTCTTCCAACGAACAGTTGTCTGAGGTACATCAGTACAGACCTTTCCCAGCGGCCAACCTAAATCCACACACTCCGTCACCATTTCGGTAAAGGTTTCTGGGATTGGCGGACCTTCGACAGTCTTCATCACCATAGTCGGAACATTGAAAATGATGTCCGTGTCCTTCGTCATCACTTCAGGAAGATCAAGCGACCATTCCTCATCTTTCGTTGTGATTTCCGGGAGATCAAGAGAGAACTTGACTACGTCTTCTCCGATTTCGATGACAAACAGTGCACCTATTGCTTTGCCGACGACAGCGCCTGCCGCTGCGCCACCGGGATCACCGAAGGCACCGCCAATAACAGTTCCCGCAGTTGCTCCAACGCCCTGTGCCAAATCGTTGTTGTCCTTGAATTTTTCAGACAGGTCTTTCGTCTTTGACTCAGTATCTTGAGCGACAGTTGAAAGTTCGTCCTTCAGCGACTTCTGTATTTCCTGAAGTTTCTGGTCGAATGCAGACTTTTCCGCTTCACATGCCATTTCGTTCTCCTTGCAATACTGACGTGAAGAGCCTGTGACCCGGCTCGGTGGGTTTCTGTGACGCCCAACGTAAAGGTAACGGGCACGCCCGGAGCCGGCCCCAAAAAGTGGCAAACCGTTGTTGCCACGCAATACTAAAACGAAGTTGCGGTAGGCGTGTCCGGTTGACCGTTATGTTGGGTATGATGGTGAAAAAAGTCGTCAATCGTCGCCCAACCAACTGCGATGCAACTTATACATGTGCATGGAAGGGGCTGGTGGTTTAGCGTGAAATATAGCCTGAAGAAATGATCTCCCCTGTTGTTTCGCTAATGACAAATAACGCCTTAGTACCCAATGACCCCGCGTTGGTTTCAATTTCGAAATTCATACTGCCAGCCTTACCCCGCCGCGCTGCGATGCCTATCGGTTCATCGAACCCCCAGTCATTTTCCGCTTTCGTGCAACCTTGATACTACCGTAAGCGGTTGTACTGCCCAAGGTTCTGCCGCCAGAAATTTGTGCTGGTCGGGATGAAACAAGCCTACTTCCGGTAGTTGGTGATGCGCCAACATAAGGCATTGGGTAGACTTTAGGCTTACCCCGTGCGATGACCGCTATACCCTGTCCACGCAGCAATACAGCCTGAATGGTTGAAATGCCAAGCAATGTCACAGCACGCGCGAAGTGTTGCCCGGCTTTATCCAAGTCTGCATTGGACTGAGCTTTAACCGCTGATGTGACGAACTTATAGAGTTCTTCCGCCCCCTCAAAGACTGAAAAACCCAGTGTGACAACGCCGATCCCCAGAAGAAGAATATCGACGATCTCGCCGACACCAACGACATGCGAACCCGCCCAAATGATCAGTGTCCCGGCAATGACCGCAAATGTTTGCGGTTTTAAAAGCGCCTCGACGATTGCACGGGCGTGAAGTGGGATTGCGGGGAGTGATCGGCGCATTGCTTCACCGATCTTATCCTTGGCTGACATGAGCATTATTTCTGTATTGGTTTGCATAAAATAGGTTGAATTTCAATTGAGTGATGTCGTCATTAAACGGTAGAAATAATGGTAGTGCTGGCGATTAAGCTATGCCTCACCGTATCAATAATCATGCCTAACGTAGCGTTCAGTGGCAATGCGCGGCTTTATCGCGCAGCGTCCGCTGGAACTGCCGGGTTGGGCCTAGCGCATCCTAAGAAACTCATCAAGGGTAAGCCCAATGTCTTTCGCGATTTGGCGAAGCAGAACTGGTGAAATATCGCGCCCTTGATGAAAGGGCACCGTAGTGCATCTTCCCGCAGTGTCGCGGAACTGTTTATGCGAACCGCGCTGCCGAACCTCTGTGAAACCGAGCGCAACAAGAATGGCGATGACTTCGCTCGGTTTTAGAACTGGGATATTTCCCATTGTTTACGCAATAGCAACATTTTGAACGCCGACGAATTCTGACTCAAGCTCAGGCTCGCCATCTTCAAGCAACATCTCAATGACTTCTTGTAGGTTTTGGTTAACCTCATCGAGAGTCGCGCCCTGCGAGTGCGCGCCGGGAAACCCAGGAACGAACCCAACAAATAGCTTGGTTTGGGCGCAGCGTTCTATTACCGCAGAATAAGTTCTCATAATTGACTCCAGCACCAGTGATGCATGATTATCGGCCTAGTATCGGCAACCTGCAACAGCCCAACGTAAAAGTAACGGGCACGTCCGGAGGCAGCCCAAAAAAGTGGCAAACCGTTGATGCTGTGCAAGACTAAAACGACGTTTCGGTGGGCGTGGCCGATTGACCGTTATGTTGGACGAGATGGTAGCACAAGACGACCAGCCGTTGCACACCGAATCGCAAAAATACTCGCGCACACGGGCATGCGTGAAACGCATGAGCGAAGACGCACTGGCGCGTGCGTGGGCGACGATGGGCGAATTTGGTGTTGAGATTTGCATGGGGGAAATGTGATACCGTGCCGCCCAACGTTTGACGTGAGGGGCTGGCGTAGCGGCAAAGTTGCGAAGGTAACCCACAAGCGCAGCTTGTGGGCGGTCCCGCTCGCCGGAATTGTTGGGCGTCATTGCTGTGAGACCAGTTCCCAAAGAGCCTTTTCCCAAATACTGGAAGTCTCTTGCCACTCATGCAATTCGTCAATCTGCTTGGCGTCGAATAACTCTATAGCTCTGGGGCGCTCCGCTTGATGTTCTCGAAGATTCTCTTCTAGCAGTTGGATAGCAAGCCTGCGGCACTTTTCCCTGATGGGAACGTTATCGATACGTTGCACGATGTGCAATAATAATAAAATTTTACATATTTTTTTGGCAAGTCCAAAGATTGGAAGCACCGTTCCCTTAAAGAATTCGTTGTACTCGCGGCGGGAGGCTTGAAGTGACGCATTCATACGAATTCCTCTTGATCGTGCGTCTCTTGTGATGTCCAACATTCAAATTGAGCGACAGGTCGCTTCTGGTCTGTGCTCGAATGTAGGGTTGAACTAAACCGCTTCGCGGTGAGTTGTTGATCAACGAAACACCGCTCCGGCCCACTTTACACTTGCGCGGGCGTAACACCCCCGACAACTTTTTTCACTTTCTACCCCACCTTGCCCTACGCTGAAATTGGGAATTTCCCCAATTTTGCCAGGGAGTCAGTCATGAGTGCCTTACGCCAACAGATGCAAAACGACATGGTGTTGCGTGGTTTTGCAAGCCGTACCCAAGAAGCTTATCTTGCCTGTGTGACCGGAATTGCCCGGTATT
>JBKJLF010000710.1:0-14491 GCA_046597185.1 Burkholderiaceae bacterium
GCTTGGGGCAGTTTGCTTCCCCCTCCTGCAAGGTGAAAGCGGTGGGCCTACCACCATCTCTGTTACAGCATGGCGACGACAATGCTTCCGTCGCCGCCTTCTCGGCACACATCCACCCAAATTAACGTATCACAAAATTCTCATCTGCCGGGTGCGATTCAGCCATGATGCCGACTGGCGTAAATTTGGCGCGACAGCTCAACTTACTACCTGCGCCACTGCTACCGAGCAGGGTGCGGCGTATCGCCAATTCAATCACATCGCCAACATTGCCTTGTACCAGATGCGGCAAGCCCGCTATAGCATGGTTGGCACTCAATTCCAGCGAAACCAAATCAAAATCATTCAATTCGGGATGCGTCCGCCGTGCGAGAATGCTGCCCGTAAGCGCTGCCAAGTTTTCAATACCTTGTACCATGGTGCCCTCCCCTTTATTCATGATCTGCAGCCATTAGCAATTGTGCCAACGCTGCTGCAATCGGCAAGCCGCTTTCTGCTTCAAAATAGCTGTATGCAGGCATCGGGTTGACTTCGAAACAGACATATTCTCCATCCAAACGGCGGCGCAAGTCAATCCCGGCCAGAGGCAATGCCATGCTTTGGGCCAGCGCGATGCATTTTGCAGCGATCTCCAACGGTAACACAGTGGCATGAATTTGTGCAGGCGTACCACTGTTGCGTTGCGCGTAACGGTAGTCTGTGGCGTGACTATTGATTTCGGCGGCAAAGGTTTCGCGCCCGACCACATGAACCCGTATATCTACCCCGGGCACCCAGGCCTGAAACTGGGTGGGCAAGTACGCTAAGCGATCCAGCCGCGCCACCCATGCCGCATCAAGTTCGGTGACAATCGAACGGATACCACTGATTGATTTAAAGATGACTCGACCATGCCGACGCCGAAATTCGTTCACTTCATCCGCATCCGAACTAACCAAGGTTGGCGGCACCAAAAAGCCAGCCTTGCCAATCAATTGTATTTGAAATGGTTTGGATGAATTGGCTTGCATGGTTGCGGGCCGATTCACCACCAAACCGGGGGCAATATCAAACCATTCGACCAATCGTTGATGGGTGGCCTGATCACGCTGTGACACCGTTGCATTCACTGCCGATGGCTGCAAAAATAAAGGGCGGGTATAAATAGCAGCGATATCTAGCAATGGAATCGATTGCCCTTGCAGCGTCAGGTGGCCAAGCCAGTGCTGCGGCCCCGGCTCCAGGTTCAATCTTACCCCGCTGATTTCACCCGTGTTCACGAATTGGAAGTGGGCACCAGCATGTTGCAAGGCATGGGATAGCCGTGCCATCGGTGGATCGTCCTGGGCCCCGTAAAGTACAATCATATATGCTGCCCCAGACCCGCCACCTCGGCGATCAAATGTGTCGTCGCATGGATATCACTCGCAGTGCGCAATAAGGGGTGTAAATTGACGGCAACCAAAGTAAATTCCCTGTCCTGACAATTGAAGCAAAACTCCAACAGCGCAAAACCCAGCAAGTGGGCAGTAGCGACACAAGCCTGACCAAAACATGCGGCCAAGTGCCCGGTGCAACTGCTGGTGCGGGTGCCAGCGACCAAAATCGTGGTATCCCATACAAGCGCAGGATCTTGAATGGCCCTTGCCAAGGGTAAGCCGCATTGAACCGCCGCAGCACGCCAACGCAAGAACGATAATCGTTGCGGCAGCGCCGGATCGGTGTGCAATGAGTTAATCACACGGTCCCCGCAAGCGCCCAACCAGCTCACGATCAGTGCTTGAAATTCGGCTTGCGCATAATCCCTGTCCTTGGTTTGCGCTTGTAAAAACTGCGCCACGGGCAGATATTGAGCCCGGTTCAATACCGCCCGGATTTGCGCGCTTGCCAAAGCCGGACGTTCTGGCAAGGCAATGTGCGTGCTGGCTTGGCCATGCTCATCAATGCCATGCGACCAGTGTGCCAGCGTCAGCGATTCAGGGCGCACCTCCCAAACCGCCACGCTGGCCGACCCGCTGGCCGACCCGCTTGTGGCCCAACCGCGCAGCGCCGCTGCTACCGCAGCGGCACCACTGTCAGTGGCATGCGCCAGAATTAAGACGATATCACTCATGTGCGAGGTGGCACATCGAATTCGCGCTTGGCTGAGCAATCACCTTCGGCCATGCGTCGTTGCAAATCAGCTTGGTCACCATAGACTGGGCCGCCCTCCAAATCCGGCCTGAGTGATGCATCAATGAATGGCTGTGCGTCATTGAGCACCGCACCAAAATGCAGCGCATGAAATGATGCCTCCACCAGTTGCAGCCGCGCCTCCATGTTTGCCAGCACCTGCTCAAGGTTGCCTTGTTCGCTATTGGAAAACGACGGATCGCCATTTTCCCGTATATCCTTGCCATCCTTCCCGCGCTCCTTGAAATTTTCCTTACGGTTTTCTTTAAAATCTTTGGCCAATTCCTTGAAGCCCTTGTTATCGCGCCCATCCTTGAGCAGCTCCTTGATTTCTTTCACTTCCTTTCCGCCCTCCTTGCCTTCCTTGCGTATATCTTTTTGGTCTTTGAGAACGGATTTTGAGATGCATTGAACCGCCACCGTCGCCGACATGATTGGCCCGGAAGCAGAAATACCAGTCACCGCAACACAAGTATTGACCCCGGCATAGGACTTTGAACCGGGCGTGGAACTGGCGTTAAAGGTCGTTTTTCCCGTGGCACCCGGGAATGGATCGCCTGCATCACCGCGATTTTGATCCAGCTCCAGGTTACGCAAACCATCGGCCTGCATCAGTGCGACTTTATAATGATTTTCATCCGAGTTGCTGGTTTGACTTTCGTCTATATGCCAGATCAACAAGCCGTCACCGGGCAGCGTGGCGTCATAGCCAGTACGTTGGCGATTTTCCAGCAAAAAGTATTCATTGCCACCAGTACCGTCTTTCCATAAGCGATGGACGTTGTGGCTGGTTTTCACATCAGGCAAAGAAATATTGCCGTTTGCTGTGACATTGGTCGCACTGACCCACCCTTGGTTGAGTTTGCACCATGCCGAAGGATGGGCAGGAATATCGCCACCGCCATTCCATGAGCCACCCGCCATCAGACACCAGTTGCCGATGCCTTCCGACGTATAATCGATGTCATACAAATCAGGAAAACCAAACAACAAGTGCCCCAGCTCATGGGCACATACCCCCAAACGCGCATCTTCAGGGATGGTAAGGTAGGCAAAAATCTTTTTATTGTCGGCCGCATACACGGCAGGCAGCGTCCATTTATGCGACCAAATATCGCCCGAATTACCTGTCTGCTCGCCACCTTGGCCAGCATGCACCACGACAAAAGCATCAACAAAGCCATTGTTGTCATTGTCATAGGGATCAAAATTGACCGTTGGGTTGGCTGCGATAGCGGCATCCTGGGCCAGGATATTAGCGCGTGGCACGCCACTGGGCTTGCTTATGCCAAAATTACCATTGGCATACCAAGCCAAGGTTTGTGGCATGGTAAAGGGGCCGACCACCTCTCCCACAATATCCACTTTCCCATTCGAAACATCTTTGTAATATTCTTTAACGCTGCCATGTGGCATGACACCGGTGGAAAAAAATAAGTCATGAAAATGTGCGGCAGATTGCCCCAATGCCTTGTCAGAAAATTGCACCAACACAACGATCACCCGCACTGCGCCTTGCAAGGGTGCGCGCTCGGCGGCCGAGTTACGAATTTGGGCCATTGCCGTACCGATGGGAAATTGCTCAGACGGAATAATCATCCCGTCGTCAAAACCCGGCATGCGTGGCGCACGGGCCATGGCCAAAGAACTGGCCAGGGTCGGGCTGACATTCAAGCGTGCGTTCGCTAATTCGGCACGTAGTTTTTCCTTTAGTTCTGGACTCGGGGCAACTGCACAAAAATCGGACCATACCGCATGAACCGAGCCTGATGCGGTGCCGTTGCAGCCACACTTGTTTTGAAAAATACCCATCACTTCACCTCACTTATTAAAAGATACGAACCTTATAAAAATATCCATGTGAGCTGAAAATAGTGAATCATCATTATTTTTTTCAACCGCTTCACCCGACATGGTATTCTCGCCTCTGACCAGCCCCTGACAACTTACGAACCTGCAACAAGTCTAGGCCACAAGCCAGCCGTTCGCATCGGCCATTTGGCTCATCCAAATGGGTGAGCCAAATGGATGAGGCAAATGGCTACCATTCAATTCACTGAACATAAACCTGCATTTATGTCGTACAATGTAAAGCTTATGTTCAGCGGAGTGAAAAATGGGCAAAAAAGATCCCGCTATAACGCTGGTGCCCACGCTGGTGGCCGAGCGTTTGCGCATCTGGGGCATGTGCGTGCGAAAGCAACGCATTGCGCAAGGCATGCGCGCCGACGACCTGTGCCAGCGCATGGGCATTTCCCACCCTACCCTGCAACGCTTGCAACGCGGGGAGGCGAGCGTGGGTGCGGGTTTGTATCTGGCGGCCTTGCAAATTCTGGGCGTGCTGGAGTTTGCTGCGCCGATGGTGGATAACAAGTTTTGGCAGACCGATCAACCCAATGCACGCGCACGGCCTGAAGTGGGGGATGACGATGACTACTTCTGAGCGCACGCTGTATGTGTATTTGCAGCGGCCTGATAATGCACAGTGGGTAGTGGTGGGACGCTATCAAACTGTGCCCGAATCCGTGCCCGAATCTGTGCCCAATTTGGGGCAAAATTCTGGCATGGGCCAGTTTCGCTACGCTGACAGCTATCTGGATGCAGGTTTGACCTGGGCGATTGACCCGATCAACCTGCCGCTATTACCCAAACACAATTTCATCGCGACCCGCTATCAAGGCCTGCATGATGTATTGCGTGACGCCTGCCCGGACGCTTGGGGCCAAGCCCTACTGCGGCACAAGCATGAATTGCCGCAGCAATGCACGCCATTGCGGTTTTTAACGCTGGCGGGCAATGAAGACCGTTGGGGCGCACTGGCGGTGGGGCCATCCAAAAAGCCCAGCGTCGCACACCTGCGCAGCCCGCGCCTGCCGCAACTGGAAGATTTAAGCGAAGAATTGCTGGCTCTGGCTCAAGGCCGCCCACCGCACAACGCCGCGCTCAGAAAGCGCCTGTTTGCCACCCCCAGCTTGGGCGGCGCACGGCCCAAAGCGGTGATTGCGGATCAGGATGATTATTGGCTGGTGAAACCCGGTTTGCCAACCGACACCGTAGACCTTGCTTTGCTGGAACACGCCACCCTGCAATGGGGCCGCGCTGCGGGGCTTAACTTTGCTGATTCACGCCATCACCCTTTGCATAGCCAGAGTGAGCGCAGCGTGGTGCGGATTCAACGCTTTGACCGCATCGGGGAACAGCGCATCATGACGATCAGCGCCGCCGCGCTGTTGCAACTGGAATACCCGCCCGACTTGGCGACGGCCAGCTACCCGCGCCTGGCTGAAGCATTACGCCGCATTGGCGCACCACCTGCCGACCTGCGTGAGCTGTTTGGGCGTATGGTATTTAATGCCGTTGTGGGCAACAACGACGACCACCCGCGCAACCATGCCGCCATTTATTGCCACAGCGAAGGCCGCTGGCGGTTGGCCCCGGCATTTGACGTGGTGCCCGACCCGGAAAGCTCGCCGCAGCGGCTGGCGATGCAGCTTTGCGTGGGGCGTTGGGAGATTACGCGCGATAATTTGCTGGCGGATTTTTTGCAGTTTGGGTTTGGGGCGCGGCAAGAAGCGGGGGATTATTTGAATGGGTTGTTGAGGGAAATTGAAGTGGGGTTTGGTAAGATTGCGCCGATTTTGAATGAGGGGTTGCGGCGGCTTTTGCAAAACCGCTTGGTCGAAAATCGTAACAAGTTGAGGTAATGGCATAGAATAGACCAACCCGGCATTACCTGTTTATTGATTCGCCCAAAGCAATCGGGGTGAAAACAGGGCCGATGTGGGCCTCTAATAATCCCAATTTTCATGCCGCACAGGCAAACGGTTTAGCTCTTGGCGAATATGCTGCCAATGCGGCAAAAATGATGCCATCAGACTGACAAATCGGGCATTATGGGTCGGTTCGATCAAATGGGCCAGTTCATGCACCACGATATATTCCAGGCATTGCGGCGGCTTTTTGGCCAGTTCAGTGTTCAGCCGAATGCTGCGCGCCGCCGGGTTACAACTGCCCCATTTGGTTTTCATGTGCTGGACAAACACCCGCGCCGCTTGCACGCCCATTAACGGCTGCCACTTATTCAACAAGGCGGGCATTTCGGCCTTGATTTGCTCGCGATACCAGCTATTTAACAGTTCTTCCTTACGCAACTCTGGCGTGCCGGGTCGCCAGCGCAAAATCAATTGGCTGTGTTGCAACTCCAGCGCGGGTGGCGCGTCGTGTTCGCGCACACTTAGCAGGTAGCGCTTACCCCACACATAATGGCTTTCCCGATCCAGAAATTCGCGTGGTGCTTCGCGCTCCTGCGCCAAAATCTTGCGCTGCTCGCGCCTGATCCAGTCCAGCTTGCTGATAGCAAACAGCCGGATCGTGTCCAGCTCCATATACAGCGGCGCGGCAATGCGCACCCGGCCCAGGGGCGGGTACACGCTCAGGTGGACATTTTTGATGTTCTTTTTGACCACCTCAATCGAGACATCACCGAGTTCGATATGGGTTTGCATCAGTATTCGGCATCGCCCTTGAGGATCAGGAAGATACGGTTCAGTTCATTTTCGTCCGGCAATAATTCATGCAGTGCGGCCCTGATCACACTTTCCTTGGCCGGGGAATCGCGCCAGCTATCGTGCCGCGCCTGTTTTACTTGTTGATCGATGCGCAAGGCCAGCAGCAGGGCCGGGTCGCCGTAGGCGGCCCGGTTTTGCTCGACCTTATTGGCTGCCACCGGCGGCGGCAGCATGTCCTGCAAGGCCTGGTACAGCCTGCGCTTGCCCGGCGTATCCAGCAGTTCGGGCATGGCGCTGGCCTGTCCCTGCTGTACCTTGTTGGCCAGTTCGGCAATGCGCACCAAATAATCCTCATACTCAATCGCCTTTTCCCGGCGCAGGGCGATGATTTCATTCAACAGTGCCGACATGCGGGCAAAGTAGCCGGGGTCGGTCAGGCTGTCGCGGATGATTTTGCTGCGCACATTGTTTTCTATCGCTTCCGCAATCGCGGCCCGGTTGCCGTTCAAACTGGAAAGCTTGTTGGCAATCGCGTCGGCAATCCCGGTTTTGACGATCACTTCCAGCAAGCCCATGCCATCAAAATCCGAAATCTTGCGCGGCTCGTCGGCTTCAATATAGGTATCAATCAAATAGCGCATGCCTGCCTCAAACGGCTTGACATCCAGCGTCTCGTTACTGGCCTGCCGAATCACATCGCGCAACGTCACATAATGCGCCATTTGCGCGCGAATCTGGCGCACGTCCGCATCCGTGTAGCCTGCTGCCTGTGCTTCATCGGCAATATTGGCCCAGGCACGCAACAGCGCCACCACCGCCCGGTACAATGCCATGCGGCGCGGGGCGTGCGCTTCCAGATCGGTGGCAATTTCGGTATTGCCGCAAAAATAACGGATATGCGCCAATTCATCCTTGGGCGGTGCCACCGGTTCGCACAGCAGGGCCAATGCTTCCAGCGCACCATCGAGCCGCGCCCGGCCTTCATCGAGCCGGTTGTGCATCAACACCTGCGGGTTGGCCACCACGGTTTGATCGAGTTCAGTGGTGTACACGGCAATCGCCTTTTCCACCTTTTTGAACAAATCCTTGAAATCGACAATGTAGCCAAATTGCTTGTCTTCGCCGTCCAAGCGGTTGGTGCGGCAAATCGCCTGAAACAGGCCGTGATCCTGCATCGACTTATCAATGTACAAATACGTGCAGGACGGCGCGTCAAACCCGGTCAGCAGTTTGTCCACCACAATCAACAGCTTCATCAGGGCCGGTTCCTTGACAAAGCGGCGCTTGGCGGCGGCTTCGTAGCTCTCGGTTTTGCTCTTGCCGGGCGGTGCTTCCACCGCCTTTAACAGGCTGGTGTAGGTGTTATAGATGAATTGTTTCTCGGTCTCGGTATTGTCGCCGGTTTCTTCCAGCGTTACGTCCCGCGCTTGCGGGTTGTATGAGGTGATCAGCGCGCAGTGATCGCGGAAGATGGTTTGCTGGAGTAAATTAAAATATTTGCAAGCCTCATAAATGCTGGACGCCACCAAAATCGCATTGCCGCGCCCGTTTTTCAGGCGATCAACCAGTTCAAAATCAAAAATGATGTTTTCCACCACCCGATCCATGCGTGACTTGGAACTGAGTACTTTTTGCAGCGTGCCCCATTGCTTTTTCAGTTCATCCTTTTGCCATGCGTTCAGGCCCTGGGTGCGTGATTCAAACCAGCGGTCGATTTTGTCGGTCGAGCCTAGCCGCTGGTCAATGTCGCGCGCTTCATAGATCAGATCCAGTACCACGCCATCGGCCACCGCTTCAGGAAAGATGTAGGTGTGAATGTAGCTGCCAAAGGTTTCCAGCGTGGTGGCCTTGTCAGCCTTGTACAGCGGCGTGCCGGTAAAGCCTATGAATACCGCGTTGGGCAAGAGCGCCTTCATTACCTGATTGAATTTGCCGCTTTGGGTGCGGTGGCATTCATCCACAAACACAAAAATCTGGCCCGAGGTTTGGCTGGGCTGGGCTTGCAGGTCTTTGAGGAAGGCTTCAAAATCATCAATCCCCCGGCGGCCAAATTTATGCACCAGCGAACACAGCAGGCGCGGTGTCGGTTGGGCCAGCCGGGCCAGCAAATCGCGCCCGCTGCGGGTGCGGTACAGGGTTTCGCCTGCGTCGGCAAACACCTTTTGGATTTGGTCGTCCAGCTCGGTGCGGTCGGTGATGATGGCGACCCGCGCCTGTGGCACATTTTCCAGTATCCACTTGGCCAGCCATACCATCAAAATGCTCTTGCCCGCGCCTTGGGTGTGCCAGATGATGCCGCCCTTGCGCTGGCGCACACTTTCTTGCGCGGCCTTGATGCCGAAATACTGGTGCGGCCTTGGCAGTTTTTTGATGCCGCCATCAAACAGCACAAAGTCGTGCAGCAACTCGATCAGGCGCGCCTTGTTGCACAGTTTCAGCAAATACTTGTCCAGCTTGTAGCGGCTGTTGTCGGTTTCGTCTTCTTTCCAGTTCAGGAAGTAATTTAATTCGGTTTTGATGGTGCCGTAGCGCAAGCCCTGGGTGTCGTTACCGGCCAAAACCAGTTGCACGGTGCTGAAAAAATCGGCGTGGAATGCCGGTTGCTGGTTCGACAGGTTTTGCCGGATGCCTGCGCCAATCTCGGTGGTGCTTTTTTTCAGTTCCAGCACGCCGATGGCGATGCCGTTCAGGTACAGCACCAGGTCGGGGCGGCGGTCGTGCTGGCCGCGTAGGGTTACTTCTTCGGCAATGGCAAAGTCGTTGTTTTCGGGGTTGGCCCAGTCGATCAGGCGGACTGTTACGTCCTTGCTGCCTTTGCCGGTGTTGATGGTTACGCCATAGCGCAGCAGGCCATACACGGCTTTGTTGTTGTCGTATAACTCGCCTTGCTTGTTGGCGGCTTGCCGCAATTGGAACAATGCCGTGCTGATTGCCTCGGCTGTGTAGCCGCTGCGCCGGAGGAAGGGCGTTAGCAAGCCTGCTTCGATGTTGCTGTTGTCCGGGCGGTCTGCCCAGTTACCCAAAAAGGTATAGTGCAATTCGTCGTGAAACAGCTTGATCACCCGCTCTTGGGTGATCCGTTCAGGCTTGCCGATGTCGCTCATGGGGTCGCTTCCTCTGGTGATGGGGGGACAAGGCGGATTTGGCCGGTTAGCAGTTTTTGCATCATGGCTTGTTTTAGGTGGCGGGCTTTGGTGAGTTTGGTTTCGATGGTGGTGATTTCGGCATCCATATCAGACAGGTAATCAGCAATTTTTTCCTGTTCATCCGGTATCGGGCACAAAATTTCAATCGCCTCAATCGTTCTTGCGCTCAGACTTGGTACGCCAGATGCTTCATTGTATTGCATCCAATCAATTAGGCAAGCTCTGTAGTACAAAAACTTCGCACAATTCGGCTCCTTTATCTCTGAATAAAAAAGTGTATCAACAGTCCAAAATGGCATATCGATGTACCTTGGTTTATTAATAGTCCCCTTTCGCCCAATTAGCAATGATGGTTTATCATAGATAAACTTGTCCGCCCATCCAATTTGCCCACCAGTGGCCAAAATTGGAAATGTGCCACTAGTTGATTCCACATTTTTTTGATCTTTTCCGTGCCGAACTCTTAATAATTCACCTAGCAATTTTACCGCCCAATCATCAGTATGGCCAGCCAATCGCCTTTTTCCCGACAGCAGTTCCTGCATAGCCCCCTGCTTAATCTGGCGTTTTTTTGCAAGGAATTGTTCCAGCGTTTCAATTGATGCATCTGCATCATGCAAAGCATCCGCAATCGCAGTTTGTTCATTAATCGTCGGCGGGGCCGCAATTTTTATCGAATGTACCGTAGAGAGATTCATTCCTGCCTTTGCGCCTGAATCGGTCAAAGCTCGCAGTAGCTTTTGCGATTGCGCAGCGGCAAGAAAATAACTCGCATACTGCGAATTTATAATCGCTGCATCAAAACGTACCAACGCAATATGTTGGTTGATATAGGCAGGCAATAAAACAAGCTCATCAACATAACCGATAATGCCAATATCTGCCGTAATTGATATAAGCACATCCCCGAAATGCACACATGTCCGGCGCGCCTCACCTTCAGATTTGGGTAACTGAACAAAACGCAAATCATCAAGATCGAGTCTGATTTTCGCGCGCGTGAGGTTGGTTATTCTGATAAACAGTGAACCAAACTCTGCATAATGCTTCGCCCAACCGCGCCCACCACTTGTAATAAATGTCGCCAATGCGCCAATAGACTTAACTTGCCAATCGCCGGGTAATTGCCCCAATTCGGTTGGTACAGCCACAGTGGTTAGTAGGCTATCGTGCTTATTTAGTGGGCTTACCATACAAACCCCATCTTCGCCAAATGCGCATTCACCCGCGCCTCCATCTCCGCAACCTTGGCATTAATCTCAGGCAAGGTAGCCCCATACCGCTCCGCCAACGTCTTCACCCGTTGCGCCAGCGCCTGACTCACCCGATCCATTTCCCCATGGATATCCCGATCCAGCGCCGCCAGCCACTTGGCCGCCACCGCCAAATCCTTCACTTCCTCCTCACCCAATTCGGGATATTTGTCATAAGCCAGCCGATCCAGCGCGTCATCCTTCTTCTTGATCTGTTTTTTCAGCCCGCCAATCTCCTCCAGCAATGTCAAATACCGGTTCAACACCCGCAATTCGCGCAGGTCTTCATGTTCCGGCTCGTCGGCCAGCCGGCCGTTGGCGTGGCGCAGTGCTTGCTCGAACAGGTCTCCTAACTTCTCGCGCAGCAACTTAATGGCCGCCGCATTGGCGCGCCAGGTTTCAAGCAAGCGGCGTTCGTCGTCGGCAATGGCTTTATCCAGCCGTTCCAGCACCGCCACCTGCGAAATGCGCCCCAGCCCCAGCATGGCCGGGCTTTGTTCCATGGTTTGTTGCTGCTCCAATGCCGCATCCAGCCGGTTTTGCGCGCTGCCATACTCGCGGAACCCGCCCACATCGGCCAGCCGCCACACCGCCAGCACCGCCGCCTGGCTGGCCTTTAGCGCATCGGCACGGTTTTCCACGTCCTGCAAGGCTCCGCCTTCGCCGCTGTTTTCATCCTGCAATTCAACCAGTGCCGCCTCGTTTTCTTCCAGTGCCGCCGCCAAATCATCAATTTCGCGCTGTTGCTCGGCAAAGTAGCGCGCCACCACCAGAGCCTTGGGCACCAGATCGCAAGCCCAGCCCTTGTCCACCTGCTTGCCCGCCTTGCCATCCTTGCCTTTTTTTGTTTCGACAACGCGGTAGGTTTTCGCCACCCACCCATCTGCCGCAATTTGATAGGCATCGTCCTGCAGGGTATCGGCCCAATAATCGAGCAAATGCTGGTACACATCGTAGGCATCAATCAGCAGTCGCCCGGCGTAATGCGCCAACAAGCCTTCGGCCAATTCCACAATCATCGCTTTCGGTTTAAAGCCCGGTTGCAAGGCTTTCAGGCGGGTTTCTGCGGCACTGCGCCATGCGTCAAAATGGCCATTCATGCCGTCAATAAAGGCGACAAATTCGCGATGGTGATAGATGGTGGTTTTAATCTCGGCCTTGTCCACCACCAGATCAACATACCCTTCGCGCCGGGGCGCAAACAGCGCCGCTTGCAGTTGCGGGCACACCGCCCAATACGCTTGCAGCGCATGGATATCGGCCAGCGGAATGCCGCCTTGCAAATGCCCGGCAATGTCTTGCACATCTTCCGCCTTAGCCGAATCGATATAGCGCGGCAGGTTCAGGTTAAAGTCGTTTTTTTCGATTTCATCAAACGTCACGCGCCGCGCATATTGGGGGTCGGATTCATCCTGCCGGGTAAATACATCGACAATCTTGTGCAAATCCTGCTCGCGCAAGCGGTTTTTCGGGCCATCCTTCATGAAATCGGCGCTGGCATCGATCATGAAAATGCTTTTGCGGGCCTGTGCATCTTCTTTGTCCAGCACGATGATGCAAGCCGGAATGCCGGTGCCAAAAAACAGGTTGGCAGGCAAGCCGATAATGCCCTTGATCAGGCCACGCCGAATCAGGTTTTTGCGGATATCGGCTTCCGCATTGCCGCGAAACAGCACGCCGTGCGGCAAAATGCAGGCACCCTTGCCGCTGCTCTTGAGCGAGCGCACGATGTGCAGCAGATAGGCAAAATCACCCTGTTTGGCCGGGGGAATGCCAAAGGCGGCAAAGCGGTCGTATTCGTCATTCTCCGGCAGCAAGCCATTGCTCCATGCCTTGTCGGAAAACGGCGGATTAGCCACCACATAATCAAAGGTTTTCAGTGCGCCATGTTCTTTGAAGCGCGGATCGGTCAGCGTATTGCCCTGCTCAATGGTGGCGGTCGGCATGTTGTGCAGCACCATGTTCATATACGCCAAGCCGCTGGTGGCTTCGTCTTTTTCCTGGCCGTACAGCGAGACCGGCGTTGGCGCTTCGTCCGCCACTTTCAACAGCAGCGAGCCGGAACCGCAGGTGGGGTCATACACAGTAGTGCTGCTGCTGGTTTTGGCGTGGCCAATGCCGGTAATTTTGGCCATCACGCGGCTCACTTCAGCCGGGGTATAAAACTGGCCCTTGCTCTTGCCGCTGACCGTGGCAAAGTGGCGCATCAGGTATTCATAGGCATCGCCCAAAATATCGTCATTTTCGGCGCGGTTTTTGCTGAAATCGAGTTCAGGCCGTTCAAAAATAGCGATCAAATTGGTCAGGCGGTCGATTTTTTCCTTGCCATCGCCCAGCAATTCGGATTTGTTGAAATCGGCCTTGATGCGCAGGCGGTTGGCTTTTTCCAGCGGCGCAATGATTTTGGTATTGATATGCTCGCCAATATGGGGGCTACCCTTGAGCGCGACCATGTCCGTAAAGCTGGCCCCTTTGGGAACGACCACGCTGGCATAGCGTTGTCCGGCAAATTTATCGCTGATGTACTTAATAAACAATAATGCCAGCACGTAATCCTTGTACTGGCTGGCATCCATACCGCCGCGCAGTTCATCACATGAAGCCCAAAGGGAAGAGTAAAGCTCAGATTTCTTAATAGCCATTCGGTTAAACCTTGTGTTCTGGAGTGTCAGGCAGATGGAAAAGCGCCCGTATTTCTATAATTGGTGGATTATAGTGTGCCTCAGCATCAAATTCAGCATCAAATTCAGCATCAAATTTTTGTTAAAGAAGCACAACGATTATACGGGAGTGGCATGTAAGCCAAAATGAATTTTGGCAATTTTTAATGGTAATGCAGCCAAATATACACACAACAAACCCCGAACCAGCAGTCCTATCCCCGTTTGCAAGTTGCAAAAAATACGGCATCAATCGTGGTGGTAGCCCGGTTAAAACCTTTGTGCCGGAAGTATCTGATACGCTCAATAGCTTCAAAATCCGAATACAATGCAAATAACCATGGCGATCATCAGAAAATGCTGTTTGCTACCACTGCTACTTTTGAAATTGTGAGCACATGATGTCGCGACTAACCCGTTTATTATTGTCAACCCTGTTACTCACCTTGCTGGCCAGCGCCAACGCTGCCCCGGTGGTTTCTGCCAAATTGTCCAAGGTAGAGCTACAACTTGAAGCGCAAATGCAAACCTGTCATATCAGGAATGCTGATTCATCTACCCATGCGCAAAGCCTGAACCTGCCTTGGCCTTGCCAGTTTCATCTGGATAAATCCGGCCAGCCCAGAATGGTACGCATTGGCCAATTCGCGTATCTGCTGGTAGAAGCATCCACCCCGCTTGCCAACAGCCGCGACTGCGTCACCCATTTGCGCGCGGTTCGCGCCAAAGGTCGGACATGGCAAATTTCGGAATATCAGGACAAAGTGGCATCG
>JBKJLF010000758.1:0-4632 GCA_046597185.1 Burkholderiaceae bacterium
CCCAAAAAAACGTGAAGGTAATCGTGCGCACCCTGCCCGACGGCGCAGAAGCCGAATTTTTCGAAGAGCCGCGCGAAAAAAGCGTGGTCTGGGCCATGCTGGCCCCCAAAACCGGCAAAATGGTGCATACCGACCGCTTTATCGCGCCCAATACCAGCCGTGTCGATTATGCCTTTCCCGGCGGCTTGCACTATGTGATTACGTCAAGCTGCACCCCCATCAATGAGCGCGAAACCATGGTCTACACTGCCATGACGTTTCGCTATGGCCGAATTGGCCTCAGTGGATTTTTTGTACGGCTGTTTTTTGAACCGCTGTCGCGCTGGATTATTGCCCAGGACGTAAAAATGCTGGCGCTGCAACAGCATAATCTGGACGCACTGAAAACCCAGGCCGATAGCGGCGAGCACAAGCTATTCCACAGCACGCCAGCCGATTTGCTCGGTAGCCACATCATCCAATGGCGCAAAGCCTTGCTGCGCGGCGAAGCCCCGACTGCAGCGGGACAGGAAAGCCATGTTAATATCACACTTTGACGCAACGCCAGTCCATTTTCAATTTACCTGGGGGAAGGCTCATGTGGCTTTGGATTCTTGCTATATTGTTGATACCAGTCATCTTCTTTGTTTGGGGCTTGATGCGCCTGCGCAAGTGCGTGCGTGAAGTCAATAACGCCATTGTGAAAGTCCAACCCTCGGACATAGGGCCACTCGCTGACGAATGCCAACGGGTCGTCTTTCAAAAGTTTGCTGAGCACCTATCCCTGAGCGATCTTGAAGGGAGCGCCCGAATCATCAGCAAACGGGTCGCTGATCACAGCTTCAGGGATGCCTTTCATAAGGATGATTTCTGGTGGTACTACGTGCTGCCTGTCGGTGCTTATCTGGGTGAGTTAATGCGAACCCACGCCAAAGCCGAATGGCGCGTATCCGAAGAAGGTGGTATGGAAATGAGCATACCCGTCGAAGGTGGCGCAGCAACCATCTTCCCGTTTGATAAAGTTCTCAAGCAAATTACCTCGGGCGACCCAGGCGATTTGCACGCATATATCAACTCCGCAGTCGGTTTGGACGCGGTTCTGGAAAGTCTTCCGCCCCAAACTTGACCTGGCAGCTTGGGCGACCAAGGGCAATCAGCTTGCCACTTCGCTAAAATAGCATCACATAAACCAGGGTAACAATATGATATGCATCTATGTTGACATCACTCTCTGAAACCACACTACGCACGGCCAATACCAGCATCATTGCACTACTTCTGCTCAGCGGCGTGCTGTTTCACGTGCTGCAAAACCGCCTGAACCTGATCGGCGGTGCCATCGCGCTGGCCAAACTGCTGTGGCTGGGGCTGGCCATTTTGCTCTGGCTTGGCTTGCCGCTGCTGCTGGCGCTGGATGGACGCCTTTCCCCATGGCTACGCCATGCCTTCGCTTTTTTGTTTGTCAGCATGGCCGCGCGCGGCATCATCGAACTTTGGATGTTGTACGTGAGCAAAAATTGGTCACCCGCCTACGGCATTGCGCACGACTTGCTGTGCATTATCGGCTTGCTGCTGTGTTTGGCGCTGGCCTGGCAGGCTGGCGAAATGCGCTTGCATGCGCGCGTGGGCCTGCATGGCCTGATCACAACCTTACTCTTCATCCCGGAAATCTATTTTGCCTGGTATATGCGCAGCAACTTCCATACCAAGGGCGGCGATGCGATTTATTTTGTGCCGGATGAGGCAAAACACCGCCGCGTTTTGCGTATTACCGCCAGTGTTGATATGATGCTGCTACTGTATCTGCCCGTCTTCCTCTATTACTGGTGCTATGTCTGAAATAATCGAATCTTTGAGCGAAGCTACCCTCAGCGCCAAAATGGTCGCCCGCGTACAGGCACGCGCCACGCTTGGCCGCGCCGACATCGCCGCCATGTACCTGCTCTTTGCCGCCCATTACGATTGCACCGACCCCGCGCTGTTTGAAACCGATCTGGCCGAAAAAAGCCATGTGATTTTGTTTCACGACGGGGCGCAGTTATGCGGCTTTTCCACCCTCACCCTGTTCGCGCTGCCCGCCAACGCGCAACTCCCGGCGTGCGCTATCCTTTTTTCCGGCGACACCATTATCGCGCCCGATTATTGGGGTGAACAGGCGCTGGCGCTGGAATTTTGCCGTTTTGTAGGCCAGCTCAAAGCGGCACAACCAGCACTGCCGCTGTACTGGCTACTTATTTCCAAGGGTTACCGCACTTACCGCTATTTGCATCTGTTCGCCAAACACTATTGGCCTAACCATCAGCCAACCGAGCTTGACAGCGCGCTGGAACCGATGCTCGATCAAGTTGCCCGCCACAAATTTGGTGCGGCATGGGATCGGGCCGCCGGCTTGATCCGTTTTCCGCAGTCGCGCGGGCAATTGCGCCCGGATTTGGCCGAAGTACGCGAGCATTTGCGCGAGCGCCCGGAAGTGGCCTTCTTCCTGGATAAAAATCCGCGCTATGCCCAAGGCGAGGAATTGGCCTGCCTGACGTTGCTGGAATTGCCCAATCTGCGCGGGGTGGCGCGCCGCGCTTTTGTTAAAGGATTTGACGAGGGAGTGCCCATATGAAACACAGCCATGCCTTGGCACAAGCGGTAGCCGGCCATGCTGCCCATTTCCAAAGCTTGCTGGCCGAACCGGGCCGGGTGCAAACTGCCATCCTGCGCAGTATTTTGCAGCAAAACCAGGCCAGCGCCTTCGGCCAACAACACCAGTTTGCCAGCTTGTTGCAAGCCGATGATGCCAGCCTGGCAGCGCGCTACGCCAGCCAGGTGAGCGTTGCCCGCTATGAAGACTTGCAAGCCGACATCGCCCGCATTGCCGCCGGCGAGCAACAAGTATTGACTGAAGCGGCCGTGATTGCGTTTGAAGAAACCGGCGGCAGCAGTGGCGGACACAAGCAAATTCCCTACACCTTGCCGGGTTTGGCTGCATTTCAAAAGGGCTTGCTGCCGTGGCTGGATGACTTGTTTCAAGCTTTCCCGCAACTGGCAGGCGGGCGGCTATATTGGGCCATTTCCCCCGCCTGCCGCTGGCCCAAAACCACGGCGGGCGGCATCCCCATTGGTTTGCCCAGCGACGCCGCGTACTTTGGGCCGGAAGTGGGGATGGCGGTTGCCAATGCGCTGGCAGTATCGGCTGAAGTCGGCCAAATCCGCGATTTGGATGAATGGCGCTGGCATACTTTGCTGCAGTTGCTGCGCTGCGACGATTTGACCCTGATTTCAGTCTGGAGCCCGTCCTTTTTAAGCGAACTGCTGCGCCACGCCACCCTGCTGCGCAGCGAACTGGCGCAAGCGATTGCGGCGGCGGATTCGGGCACCGATTCGGTAGAAGCAAATCAAACACGGGCACAACGGGTGGCAGAAGTATTGGCTCAAACGCCGCCCGACTATGCCAAACTTTGGCCGCAGTTGCAGGTCATCAGTTGCTGGGACCAAGCCACCAGCGCGCCGATGGCTGCCTGGCTGCGCAGCCAGTTCCCCGGCGTGCACCTGCAAGGCAAAGGTTTGCTGGCAACCGAAGGCATGATCACATTGCCGCTGTGTAAGCATGGCTTGCCAGTGCTGGCGCTGGAATCAGGCTTTTTTGAATTTTTCGACCGGAAGGGCCAGGTTTGGCTGGCTGATCAGGTGCAGATTGGGCAGCAATATCAGGTGCTGATGACGACTCATTCTGGCCTGTACCGTTACGCCATTGGCGACTGGGTGCAGATTGGCGGCCTGGCGCAGCGCACCCCGATGCTGGAATTCATCGGGCGCGATCAAACCAGCAGCGACCTGTGCGGCGAAAAACTGAACGACACCTTTGTCGCCGCGCACATCGCAAAGCTGGGCAAGCGCTTTGCCATGCTGGTGCCAGAAGCATCCCTACAGCCAGACCAAGCCGCGCGCTACCTGCTCTGGTTGGATCAAGCCGAGACCGAATCGGCCATTGCAGGGGCGTTAGCGCATCAGTTGGATTGTTCTCTGCAAGAGAACCCACAATACGCGTATGCAAGGCAACTGGGCCAGTTGGCACCCGTCGCCGCGCACTGCAGCGAGCAACCGTTGGCGCGCTGGCTGCAATGGCGGCTGGCGCAAGGGCAACGGCTGGGCGATATCAAATTGCCCGCCTTGCTGAGCCATGCCGCCGCACAGAGTTGGCAAAGTTGGGCCGCAACATCAGCCCCGGCAGCTTAGCCTTACCCATCAAACCGCAGCCAAATCGTAGCGCAGCAACAAACATTCAATCTCGGCCACCCGGTCGCTTTCGGCATTGACTGAAATGGTTTTGAACAGGGCGATCAGTTCGGCGGCGCGGGTGGCGGTTTTCAGTGCCAACGCATTGTATTGCAATCCTTCGGAGGTAGAGGAATCGAGTATCGATTTGCTTATACGGCCACTGGCAACGGCACCTTGCAGAGTTTGCAATGCGCCTTCCACACCGGAGATGGCCATCAGCGTGGTGCAGTGCTGCCACGGCAGTGGAATTAGCCAGCGCAATGGCACCATAGGCGGTGAGGTTGCGAAAGATCAGGCGCTCGCGCTCGCCGTAGGCGTTTTGCTTGTCAGACTGGATCGACATGGCACCCAGTACCTTGTTAACCACAATTAGCGGGGCAAACAGGG
>JBKJLF010000884.1:0-3435 GCA_046597185.1 Burkholderiaceae bacterium
TCCACCCCTTCTGGTTTGCTGGCCACCAATTTGCGGATTTCTTCAGTATGCAAGTTGCGCGGTAAGCGCTTAGGGATGCGGATTTCCAACTGGATGCGCTCCATCGGATTAAAGGCAATCATTCTGCGCCGAAATAACCAGCGCACAAAAACCTTGATGCACGCCGCACGCCGCTTCACCGTGGTCACTTTGATTAGCGGGTCGCCAGACCAGGCTTGCACCGCCTTTTCAATCCAGCTATCAGAAAAGTCCAGCAGCAAGCTCGCCTCGCCCACAATGCCCAGGAAACAATTCAAATCGCCACGGTAGGCGCGCACGGTAAGTTCGCTCAGGTGTTTTTCTGTTATGCAGTGGGTTAAAAATCGTTCGCACGCTTCGTTCAGATTCATGTAGGTTCCATTCAATTTGTCGTTATCAGTTTTCAGGGCAGAAAAGTGCGCGCAAAAAGCCGCCACGTGCAAAATCCCCGCGTGCATGATAATGCAGCGGCAATATTTTTCAAATAATAATATTTAACCTACCCATAGTTGGTGCTTAACATATGTAAAAACTATGGCAATTTAATTGATTGAAAATCAGGCGCTAATTACAGTATAGCCTGGCACCAGACGCCTGCCAATGTCAGCAACGGCAATAACAGGTGAGAAAATAGTCCCACAGCCTGCGAGACCTTTACCAAACAAGTCAAGACCAGCATCACACCAGAAAAGGAATGTAATGGAACTTTGGGAAATGATGTGCGGTGATATCGAAGCCTGGTCGGTGTACGTGTGTTGTACATGAATGTCCCACACCCGTGTTTTTCACACAAAACGCTTTTTTTCCGGTTAAAAATTATATAATTGGTCAAGCGTTTTTGCCTGTTTCTTCTCTGCCGGGTTGCTTGTTGCAATGAAAAATGCGCAAAAACGCCGATCACATCCGAATCAAATGTAAGTTCAACGCCTGCGCGCGTTAGCCCGTTTTGGGCGTCATAGCGCGCAATTCGATACACCGCAAAATTGAGGAAAAAATTTCATGGCAATTATTCCAAGTAATGTCCCCGCACCAGGCTGGGTAGGCGGCTTCGCCCAGTCCAATCCCGCGTTTGCTTATCCGGAGCCTAACCTGACATCGCTGCCAATGCGCGATAACATGGCCAACATTAATTTGCTCCAACGCCAGCAGGAAGTACTGTGGCCCGAGTTCAGTTGGGAAACCCAAATGGGGCAAACTGATCCCAAGCGCTGCTTTCAAATGTTCGCGCCCGATATTTCCCGCCTCGGCTATACCAATGCCGGCCGCGTGTATTCGATCATCTGTCCCCAGCAAGGGGTTTATATCAAGGATATCGGCTACCTCAATGTCGAAGTGACCGTGAGCGGCAATCGTGGCTGGGCTGACGAAACCACGAAGGAACTTGCGGCCGATATGACGGTGGAAGGCAAAATTTGGTTTAGTAAGAGCGCGCACCAATCTTCGGCAGGGGCGGATTTAATAAAGTTGATGGATGTATTAGGCTCTGATCTGCCCGGCACAAAAGCCAAAGCGATGATTGTCACCACGCATAAGTACCAAGACCCCAGCCAGCCAATTTTTTCGGTGACAAGAGGCGTAACAAATCGTTTCCCCAGCCCCGACTTTGCAACGCACCCCCAAGCATGGACAACAGGGCATCTGGAAGTGGAAATCGGCCCGATTCAACCGACCGGCAATGCCCTCGCGGATGACTTTAATACGCTGGTGCTGGAGCTTTTCAATCTCGGCTCCGGCAATATGCTGCAACGCGGTAACGTGCTCACTTGGAACCTCTGGTTCAACGCGCCGCAGTTGGTAGATCAAGTAGAGTGGGCGGCCCATGCAGAGCGCTGGCGCAAATCCATCGACGAGGATCACGGCAGCCCTGACGGCGAAGGGTCAACGGCAAGATATTTCGATGGCACACCCTTTAAACCAGTTGAGAATGCGATCGAAGAAGTGCTTAAAAAAATCAGAGCATTATTGAAATCGAAAGCGTAATCTGCGGATGAGATGCTAACTCTGGTGTGCTTCTTGCTTAAGGTAAACACATTGTCCTCCCCAAATTAAGAGCATGCCATGAGCCAACACCCTGCGGAACTGAGCGATGCGCTGTCTGCCTTGCGCATCGTGGTAATTAACACGGTCGAGCCACCCATTGGCGCGCAGGGTGATGCTACGCGTGACCAGGCCGAAGCGGCGGAAGCGGCAGAACGCTCGCGTGCCTTGCGCATTGGCTTGCTGCAAGCGGGCTACAATATTGTCGCGGTGTTTCCGGCAGATATGCATTTGCCCGAGCGGGTGGCGCAGTTGCAGCCGGATATGATTATCATCGACGCAAAATCAGATGCGCGCGATGTGCTCGAACATGTGGTCGCCACCACCCGCGATGCACCGCGCCCGATCGTCCTGTTCACCGAAAACCACGACAAAGCCCCGATGCAGGCCGCCATTGAGGCCGGCGTGTCGGCCTATGTGGTGGCTGGCCTGCACAGCGAACGCATTAAACCCGTGCTGGATGTGGCCTTTGCCCGCTTCAATGCCGAACAACGCTTGCGCGCCGAATTGTCCGACACCAAACTGAAACTGGCCGAACGCAAATCGATTGAACGCGCCAAAGGTTTCTTGATGGAAAAACACCACCTGAGCGAAGAAGACGCCTACCAAAAAATGCGCCGCCTGGCCATGGATAAAAATATCAAGCTCTCGGAAGTGGCACAACGCATTTTGGATGTGGCCGATTTAATCGGATAATTCATCAACCCAGTCTTGCCTGAATGAAATGCACTATTTTGATGCGCCGCACAAACAAAGCGCATGCCGCTGCACAGGATTGGATCGGTTCGGGGGTGAATTGACGAATACTTGCCTTGAATCAAGTTGTTTTAGGCCAATTTGGGCTGGCACGCCAATTGCTACGAGTAGGTAGCACCAACGATGGTGCAAGCAATATCATCACGGACACCAACGGCGGTTAAGTGATCAAGACAACGATGTCTGAACAACGCAATCATACCTTGCGCTGATCAGGCATTTTTTTTTGCACGAATTTGCACAAATTTGTATTCATTTATAGTACTGCGAGGAAACCATGTCCAACAAGCAAACCAATATCAATCGTCGTAACCTCATTAAAACAGGAGCCGCCATGGGCGTTAGCACATTGGGTAGTCTGGCCACGGGTGGCGTGTGGGCCGCTGGCTCGGATAAACCGGAGAAAGAAGAAGTCAAGGTCGGCTTTATTCCCCTCACAGATTGCGCTTCAGTGGTCATGGCTTCGGTACTGGGGCTGGATAAAAAATACGGCATCAAAATCGTGATCAGTAAAGAATCCTCCTGGGCCAGCGTGCGCGACAAGCTGGTGAGCGGTGAACTGGATGCGGCCCATGTGCTGTACGGCCTGGTGTATGGCGTGCATTTGGGCACCGCCGGGCCGAA
>JBKJLF010000111.1:0-3354 GCA_046597185.1 Burkholderiaceae bacterium
ACAATTGTAGCTAGCGCCTGCGACAAGCGCGGTCGCCATTTCCGCCTGCCCGGATGGCGCATACAACATGGCAAGCAACGCCACACTGGCCCCGGTGAGTGAAAATTTTAATGAAAACATACCAATCTCCTTGAATTTGAAAAAAGTAAAGGGAACATTCAGAATGTAAACCCGGCGCACAAATGGCTGCGCCGGGGTACAGCAGCAAAAGCTTATGGCTTCTTCACCACTTTGCTTTTGACCCTATCTGCCATCTTCTTGGCGAAGTTGACGAACTCGGTTTTAAGGTTTTGCATTTGCGTTTGCAGCTTACCGTTTTCGCTTTCCATGGCTTTTTGCAGTGCTTGGTTTTGCAGGCGCAAGGCTTGATTTTCTTGCTTGATGCTTTGGTTGTCTTGCTCCATGCTGCGGTTTTTCAAGACCAAGTCGGCTAGTTGTTGCTCCTGCTCTTGCACGGTTTTCACCAAGGGCGCGATGAAGTCGGTGTAACGCAGGCCGAGGGTGCGGTCGGGGTCGCCGCCAACGGTTAGAATCGCGTTGTCAGTACCGAGCAGCGTTTCAATCTCTTGCGCGACAAAGCCCCAGTTACGGCGCGTGTCGGTGGGGTTTTTCATGCGATAGCTGACGGGGCGTAGCTTCATGATGAAGTTGGTGCCAGAATCGAGCGCTTGGATGTCTTCTTTTAGGCGGCTGTCGGAGGCGGCGGTGAATTGGACTTGGCCTTGGATGATGGTGATTGCTGTGTCGCCTAGCCGTATCATATTGCTGCCAGTGACTTGGGCGTTAAAGCCGAGGCCGATGGAATTGACTATTCCATTTGGCGAGCTGCCCAATGCGTAATAGCCGATGGCAGTATTCCTTTCGCCACTTGTAGGATTCTGCATTGCATAAGCGCCGAGTATAACATTTTGCGTACCGGAAGTCATATTCGGCATTGCATTAGTCCCAACCGCCGTGTTACCTTCTCCTAAAATATTATTATTGGCACTTCCGTAGCCGATACTTACATTACTTCCGCCTGTGGTATAACTGGAACCTGCTGCGAAGCCGACGGCAGTATTGGCACCGCCAGTCGTAGCATTATAGAGCGCCGAAACACCAACCGCAGTATTATGGGTACCGCTGATATTTTTTATACTTGCCTGATAGCCGATAGCCGTATTAAAATAACCGGTAGTATTTGCTTGGAGTGCGGTCCCACCAACCGCAGTATTATTACTACCGATGGTATTTCTGAGACTTGCCTGATAGCCGATAGCCGTATTATTAAAGCCGATAGTATTTGTTTGAAGTGCGCTCCCACCGACCGCAGTATTACTATTGCCGCTGGTATTTCCCAGACTTGCTTGATCGCCGACAGCCGTATTGCCATTTCCCGTCGTATTAGTGGTGAGCGCATTGTAACCAACAGCAACATTCTGAATGCCAGCGGTATTCGCGTAACTTGCCATATACCCGACAGCGGTATTGCCGCCTGCCGTATTATTGGCGAGCGCGTTTGTGCCAACCGCCACAATCGCCCCGCCAGCGACATTGGTGTAGCTGGCGTGGTACCCGAACGCAGTATTGGAGCTGGCGGCGGCATTATTGGCATAGCCTGCTTGGTACCCAAAGAATGAATTTGCCAAGGTTTGATCGATGCGGCCCGCTTTTTGATTATTCACCCGGATGTTAAATGGCACATTGTCAGTTGTGCCAATAAAATGCGTGCCATCCACTGTGGCGGCAGTGCCGAGGCGTGACCATGCCGTTAAAGCACCATCGGCACCTGGCGAGCCAGTTGTACCTGTTGCACCAGTTGTCCCTGTTGCACCAACGGCACCCGTCGTACCGACGGCACCAGTTGCGCCTACGGTACCAGTCGCACCTGCGACGCCCGTAGCACCAATCGCGCCCGTAGCACCAGTTGCGCCCGCGACACCAGTTGCGCCAACAGTACCCGTCGCACCTGTAGCACCCGCTGTACCGGCTACACCTGTTGCACCGGTCGCCCCCTTTGCACCAGTAGCACCGGTAGCACCTTTAGCACCAACTGCCCCCGTCGCCCCCGTCGCCCCAGCCACACCCAGCGCTTGCAAGGTAATATCTAAAAATGCAGAACGGCCATCGACCTGCTCTCTACTATCAAACACCACCACCGTCGATGGTTGAATACTCGCCGGCGCAATCACAATGCCATAGTTTTGCGCTGGGAAGTCGGCCCATATCTTTACTATGGGCGTAATGTCCACCACGATATAATGCCCTGCACCATTTACCGCCACCGTCGCCAAAGCACTACCATGACTGGGCGCATTACTGGCATTGATGCCGCTTTCCAACCAATTACTAGTGACAGGAAAAATATCGACCAAACCCGGTGCAGGTGCGGCATTGACCCATATCAACATGCTGGCGCTGGCAATTTTTGCCCCTGTTGTCCCAAAGGGCAAGGTTGACAAATCAACTTGAATATAGGCACTCGAATTGCTGTCCACATTCAATTTTAGTGCAGTACCAAAATTAACCGTTGGTTGCGCACTACTAATATACGCATCAGCCGCCGCTGGCGCTTCAACTGCCAACGCACTCAACGTGAACGGCACCGTACAGGCGATAACCGTGGCTGAAAATAATGTGTTTTTCTTACGTTGATTCATAAAGCAATCCTTTGAGTTGTATTTGCGGGCAAAGCCGTATATTGCAGCCGATCCGCAGGATGCAGACTTGGTCTACGTCGCCAATATACGCTACTAAGCATAAGGTCACGTTGTATATTTGCATCGTCTTTATGCTTATTTTTCATGATTAAATAATGCATCCCAGAAATATTGTGAATTGGGATTATTTGTTGATCAGATATTGGATTTTGAATGAAATCACCTGAATGGGCCAATGTGGTCCGCTGCTGGTATGGACGGCATAAATCCACGGCAGCGGGGTAATCTTCTTGTATTTGAAAAAATTGTGTATGTTATGCGGTAAGCGCGGCGATTTCGCAGGTTTTTGTTACGGCAAGGCTGAGCAGCCTGTGCGGCGTGTCAGCCTTGCGGTTGTAGTGAGCAATTACAGCAGCACAGCGCGAGCGTGGCCCGCTGCGCTGCTTGCTGTGCGGTAGGATTACTTAGTTGCTTTTTTGTGCTTTACCAGTTCTCCCATTTTCTTTATTAAGTCGTTAAACGCCGATTTCAGGCTTGCCGTTTGCGTATCGATTTTTTGATCCGCCTTGGCGATGGCTTGTTTCAACGCCTGATTTTCAGCTATCAGTTGTTGGTTTTTCAATTCCAGTGCCGAGATCGCGTCTTGCTGCTCTTGCGCCGTTTTGACCAGTGGTGCGATGAAGTCGGTGTAACGCAGGCCGAGGGTGCGGTCAGT
>JBKJLF010000125.1:0-2637 GCA_046597185.1 Burkholderiaceae bacterium
AAATTCATCCCACCCGCCAACCCAATCGGGTCTTGCGAAATAAATCTGCCAATATCCGGGTCACACAATTTCTTACGTCATGCGCATGCCTTACCAGCCAAAGTAGGTTTCTTCGATAAAATCCACAAATAACTAAATTTATAAAAAAATATTTTTAATAAAATCCCAATTGATTTTTAAATTTATCTGGAATTTTCATTTGAGAACAGAATATATTTAATTTTTGATTACGCCATCAACGTAATGATAATGTTCTAAATATGCACTCGTGAATTTTTGAACAAATGCGCCTGTCTTTTGATAGTCCTTTTTTGGCGCAAAATATTCATTTATGATTGCCCACTGATAAATCCCTTCATCAAGAGGCATAAGAGTCAATATACCACTTACCAAATTTGCCGCTATCCACACGTCCGCATTTTCCTTTGTTGAAAAAACTGCGGAACACAATGTTGCGCCATCTCCATGAAATGTCCAAACCCAATCCATAAATTCTCCATTTAACATTTTCCAACACTCTTTGCCAGATATTTTTGCGCTTTTAAAAAACGATTGACTTTATTTAAAGAAGATCTAATCTTCGATTTGCTCGCACTGACTAATTTTTGTTGCTTTCCTGATAGCGCAGGTTCACCTTTGAGTGGTTTACCATTCGCACCTATTTTGACAACTTGCCCTTCACCGACGACATGGGCATGTGCTGGAAGATGGTCATTACCATGATAGTAATGCTCAATAACAACTCCGCCACCATTTGCAATTTGGCTTGGTGGAAGCGTCGGCAAAGTATTCAACCCCAACGGATCAATCCACCCAACCGGATTGGGCGCATACTGATACAAATTCATCCCACCCGCCAACCCAATCGGGTCTTGCGAAATAAACCTGCCAATATCCGGGTCATAAAACCGAAATGTATTGTAATGCAACCCGGTGCTGTCATCCGCATATTGCCCTGCATAGCGTAAATTTTGCTTGATGCGCTTTTGCATCAGCGGTGTCGCTTCTGGATGTTGCCAACTGACTTTGCCCCAGGTGCTGTAATCGCCTGCCCACACCAGCGAACCATCTTCCTGCGTCATTTCCATTGGCGTGCCGATTTGGTCGGTGTGGAAGTAGTACAGCGTGGGGCTGATTTCTTCATTGATGCTGCCGTCCGGGTTGATATTTTGATCCAGCCGCGCCAAGGGCGAATATTCTGCGTCGGGGTCATAAACATAGGTGCTGAGTTGATCAGCCTGAATTTCTTGCGCCATGCGCATGCCTTGCCAGATGAAGTGGGTTTCTTCGATGCTTTCTGGCCGTGAATTGCCGGGGTGGATGACTTGCTTGGCAATGCGCCGTCCCAAGGCATCATAATGGAAACGGGTGGTGGATTGGCCGTGTTCCGTGTTGCCTTCTATTTGCAGCAAGCGGTTGTCGGCATCATAGGTAAAATGCTGTTGCTGCCAGTTGCCTTTAAGCTTGGTTTGCACGTTGCCGAAGGCGTCGTAAGCGTAGCGGATATCTTGCCACACCATGAGCCGATTATTTTTCAGCGCGCCATTGCTGCCGTAACCCTGATAGCGGGTTTGTAGATTATCGGCACCGTCCCAGCCAAATTGTTCGTGCCGCAGGTCTGCCATGCTGCCTTCCAGCAATCGCCCTTCGGGGTCATATTGGTAGGCTGTGGTTCCGCGCAACTGGTCGGCCTTGTTGCGTAGCTCGTTTTGCAGGCCGTAACTATAGCTGCGTGATAGCTGAGTTTGGCTTTGCCCGTTTTGGCAGACATTTTGCCAGGCGCGCCGCCCTCTGGCGTCAAAGCCGAAACGCGCAGTCAAACGGCCCTGGGTGCGCATAATCTCGCGGTGTAAATCGTCGCGCTCAATATCGCAGATGACTTTTTCGCCCAGGCTTATTTGGTGTGTGTGGCCGCTGCCATAGCGCAAAAAGCCCATGGTTTGGCCATGCGGCAGAATCATTTGGCTTACATTGCCAAGTTCATCCAACTCATAGTCGATTGCGCCATGCGCGCCTTCTTCTTTGATCAGTTGCCCGGCTGCGTCATAGGTAAAATTAAGTGTGTCCGGCGCAATGCCTTGCGCTACGCCCGTAGGTGTGGGCTGGCGCGTGGCGCACACAAGCCGATCCACCGGGTCATATTGGTAGAAAGTGCTGGCGCTTTGGTTGTGGCGGGCAAGCAGGCGGCCCGCGTTGTCATGTTCCAATTTGGTAATGCGTTGTTCGATTTGGCCCGTGGTACTGCTGCCCGTGACGCTCATTTGCGTCAACTCGCCGCGCTGGTCATAGCCGTATTCGGTCTGGATGCCATCCACATTGGTTTGCCGCTGCACCCGGTCTGCCGCATCATATTCAAAGCGGTACGCCGCGCCGTTGCCGTTGATTAATTCCAGCAGGCGACCATGCGCGTCATAGCGGCATTGCTGGCTGCGCTGGGCAAAATTGACCTCGTGCGTTACCTGCCCGCGTGCGTTGCGCGCCCAGGTGCGCGTTTGCCCGCGTGCGTTGGTGTGCGTGCGGAGCAAACCCAGCGCATCATAGGTGAATTGTTCTTGCTCGCCATCGGGTTCGGTGATGCTGCTTTGTTCGCCCGTTGCGGTATAGGTGAAGCGAGTTTGTTGGCCCAGCGCATCGGTG
>JBKJLF010000159.1:0-4604 GCA_046597185.1 Burkholderiaceae bacterium
TTAGCCAAAGCCGGTTGCGGCGCTGGCGCAGCCTCCAATTCGGTAGCCCAGCGAACCGCAATCGAGGGCGGCAAATAGGCGTTGACACCGCGCACCCAGGAAAAAGGATTGCGCGCCAGGTCGATATCAAAATGAACAATTTGCTCCAGCGCATGCACGCCCGCATCGGTGCGCCCGGCACAGACGGTTTGTACTTTTTGCAAGGTAAATTGTTGAATAGCCTTTTCCAAATGATCTTGCACCGTACAGCCATGCGGTTGAGTTTGGTAACCCAACCAGGGTGCGCCATCATATTGCAAGCCCAGTACAATCCGTTTAAAATTCCGCTTTGAATTCCGTTTCAAATTCCACCACCGAAAAAAAGGGCGCAAGCTTCACGCCGCGCCCAAATTCACTCCATCTGCTGTTCAAGCAAACACTTATGCCAACTTGGCCCGCATTGCCTTGGCTTTTTCTACCTGCTCAGGCGTGCCACCCTTGATCACTTCATCAATCAGTTCGCGTGCACCTTCTTTGTCACCAATTTCCTGGTAGGCTATCGCCAAATCAAGTTTGGTATCCATTTCCACCTGATCGTCGCTCGGGCCATCGCCGACCGCAAACGCTTCCATTTTCTCATGCGGAATTTCTGGGACAGCGTCAACTGGTTCCGCGCCCATGTCCAAATCGAGATCAATCCCGGACAAGTCAAATTCATGCGCTTCGGGGGCGGCTGGTGCTGCCGATGCGGCGTGCGAAAAACCGACAATGGTTTGATCTTCGTCAGGGATGTCCAGTTTCGGTGCAGCAAAGAAATCATCCAGCGACATTTCTGCTTCGGTCGGTGCTGCCGGCGCTGCGGCAGGGGCCGCCGGTTCACTTGGCAAACCAAAGTCCATTGAATCAAAATCAAAACTTTGCTCTTCAACCGGTATCGAAGCGGCGATCATTTCTGGCTCTGCATGCGCTGAAGCCGGCAAATCAAAATTAAAGTCATCCAAACCCGGTTCAGGAGCAGCAGCAGCCAACGATGCGGCGGGCAGATCCAGATCGGGTAACGATGGTGCTGCAGGTTCCGATTTTTTCAATTCAACCTTGGGCGTTGGCTCAAACGACAACCCGCCCAAATCAAAATCCAGGCTGTGATCTTCTTCGACCGCTGCGGCCACAGGGATTGGCAGAGGCTCGAGTGCCGGAGCGGGCGTCGGTTCTGGCTCGACCGGGGCAGCACTCAGGTTATCGAGGTTAAAATCAAAATCGTCTTCCGCTGGCACTTCTGCTGACAAGTCCAAATCCAGACTGGCGAGATCATCGGCTTTGCCCGTTGGTTGCTGGGTACTCACCAACATCGCATCGGGGTCCAAATCGGCCAGAGGTTCGGTCACGGCATGCATCACAGGCTGTGGTTTAATTACAACAGTTGAATCATTATCCGCCCCGGCATACAGCGGATTGTTCGGATCAATACTGATACCCATGCTGGCAGCTTGCGCCCAGTCATCACCTTCACCATGGGTGACGCTGTATAACTCGCTCGCCTGTACCTCGTAGGAACGGGTGTCTTTACGATTGGCATAAATTTCCAGCAATTTCAAACGTACCGCATTGCGCTCTGGCTGGGTGCGCAGCGCTTCTTTCAGGATTTCTTCGGCCTGCACGTCACGACCATAGGCGATATACACGTCCGCTTCCGCAACTGGATCGACTTCATTGGTATCAAGTTGGCTGGCCGATGGCGCAAAGTTGGAATTGAAGACACTGTTATTGGTATCCACACTCTGACCACCGGTGGAGCCGAACATGGAATTGGCCTGCATGCTTGATTCGTTGAGCATGCTGCTACTTTCATATTTGGGTTCCGCTTTTTTACGCTTTTTATAGGCGAACAAACCACCTAACAAAGCGAGCACCCCGGCACCACCCGCCAAGGTGGTGATGCCACCAGGAATCGATTCGATAAAGCTCGGCTCAGGTGGCGGCGGTGGTGGTGGCAATACGGGCTTAGCCTTCACTGGTTCAACACTGGCAACAGGGGTTGGTACTGGCGTAGCCACTACTTCAGGTGTAGGCGTTGGTGCAGGAACCGATGCCAACGCCGGGGTGGAGGCTGATGCCGAGGCCGATACCGCCTTGGCTTTGGCCCGCGCTTCAGCTTCGGCCTTGAGTTCCGCCGCCAGCTTGGCATCTGCCGCAGCTTTGGCGTCAGCGGCCGCTTTGGCATCCGCAGTTGCTTTGGTCGCAGCAGCGGCTTTGGCGTCGGCGGCCGCTTTGGCTTTGTTTTCTTGCTCGGCCAAGGCTTTGGCTTTTAAGTCGGCCAAACGCTTGAGTTCAGCCACGTTTTGTTCCAGCTCTTTCACCCGCTTGGTGTTTTCGGTGGCCGCCTTTTGCTTGGCGATTTTGTCTTCCGCTGTTGCCTTACCTGCTGCCGCAGAAGCCGAAGGATTGAGGGTTTTGCTGATAATGAGTTTATCGGGAGACGAAGCAGCCGGTGTTTTTGGCCCATCTACCTTGGTATTGATCTTGCCTTTGCCAGTGGATTGAGTGGGTTCCGCCACCTTGGTCGGCTCGGCAGTGGCAACCTGATTGGCCAATTTGCCACGATAACTATTGAAATCGCTCGAATGCGCAATCACAATTTTGTGCGCTTCATCCTGTGTCAAGGCACGTACACTTTCGGCATCGGGCACTTGCAAAATTTGCCCCGAGCGCAAACGATTCATGTTTTGCGCAACGAAGGCGGATTCGTTGGCGCGATACAGGGCAACCAACATTTGATCGAGAGAAACACCACTGGCGCGCATTTTGCCAGCTATCCGGCCCAAGGTATCGCCCGACTTCACGGTATAGCTTGATGCGCCAGCATCGGCACCTGCTGGCGATTCTGGCTTGGCCGCTGGCGCCGGCTTGGCGACAGGTTCCGCTTTTGCCTCTGGCTCTGGCTTGACTTTGGGAATTTTGACAGGCTTACCCGGGCGACCAAGGCGCGCTTTGGGGTCGGTATCGGCAATTTGCCCTGTACCTGCTGCCGCTGCTGCTGCAGGCTGCTTGCTCAGCGCTGGCACGTCAAACGGTGCGGCAACTTGTGCCGACTGTGAATTTTTCAAATCCGCAGGATCAAGCAGGAAAGTATATTCCCGTACGATGCGCCCCCCATTCCAGCTCAACTCCAGCAACATGTCAACGAAAGGTTCGTTGATCGGCTGCGCCGAGCTGACGTTGATAAATTGGCGTCCGCCACGCTGATCAACTGCAAAGCGCAGTGATAGCAGAGCCGGATTGAAATCGATATTGACCTGGCGGAAAGCTTCGGCCGAAGCCAGCTTGGCAACCAGTGCCCCGGCTTCATCCGGTGCCACCGAAGTCAATTCGATTTCGGCCCGCAGCGGCTGGCCAAGAGAAGATAACACTGTGAGCTTGCCCAAACCCGCAGCGTGGGCATTGGACAACATCAACACTGCACAGGCAACCGAGGCACTAAGCGTTTTTAAGCTTAGGGAAAAAGACGAGGGGCGAGTGGTTAAAGGCATTTTAGGTGGCATGGATGAGTTCAGTTAACAAAAAAAACAGACACGTATCCGATCATTATATTTGCCGGAACATTCAACATATCATTAATGGCACGGGTCATGCAAGCTGAACCCGCAGAAATCCATGCCAAAAACACACTGAGCCCAGTTGAACAACAAGACTCAGTGTCTATGCGTTGCATGATGACAACGGAAAATCGTGCTGACTATTTTTCTAAAATAATACGAAGCATACGGCGCAAGGGTTCGGCAGCCCCCCACAGCAATTGATCACCGACCGTAAAAGCCGATAAATATTCGCCGCCCATTTGCATTTTACGCAAGCGACCGACCGGAATATTCAAACTGCCAGTGACCGCAGCGGGTGATAATTGTTGCATCGAAGCTTCGCGATTATTCGCAACCACTTTCACCCACTGGTTATTACTTGCTATTATGTCCTGAATTTCATCAAGTGGCACATCTTTTTTCAACTTGATTGTTAAAGCTTGTGAGTGGCAACGCATTGCACCCACCCGCACACACAGGCCATCGACTGGAATCGGGTTGCCACTACGGCCCAAAATCTTGTTGGCTTCAACCCCGGCTTTCCATTCTTCTTTCGATTGTCCGTTGCCCAGATCTTTATCGATCCAAGGAATCAAATTCCCGGCCAGCGGTACGCCAAATTGCTTGATTTCGCCAGCTTCGAAATTGTGTTGTTTTGCCAGCACTTTGCGGTCGATTTCCAAAATTGCCGAAGCCGGATCGGCCAACAAATCAGCCACTTCGGCATGAATCGAGCCAAACTGGGTCAACAATTCACGCATATGCTGCGCGCCGCCACCGGAAGCGGCCTGATAGGTCATGGACGTGATCCAGTCGATCAGGTCGTGCTGAAATAAACCGCCCAAACCCATCATCATGCACGAAACCGTGCAATTGCCGCCGATATAGTCTTTTACGCCACGCACGAGAGCGGACTTGATGACCTGCAAATTCACCGGGTCGAGCACAATGATGGCGTCATCAGCCATGCGCAGGGTGGATGCGGCATCGATCCAGTAACCATCCCAGCTGGCGGCGCGCAATTGCGGGTAAATTTCACTGGTGTAATCA
>JBKJLF010000196.1:0-8284 GCA_046597185.1 Burkholderiaceae bacterium
ACGCTACGGGGCGCAATGCAACCACCCCGCCGCCAGCGGCCAGCAGGATCTGGCCGCCGAAAGCGGGGGTTAGCGCGCGAGGTGTTCCAGTTCCGCACCGCTGACGCGGCAAATGCGCCAGTCGGGCAGCACTTCCGCGCCCAAGCCAGCGTAAAAATCAATCGCCGTTTCATTCCAATTTAACACGGCCCATTCAAAGCGTGGGCAATCGCGGGCGATGGCGATGCGCGCCAATTCCACCAACATTTCACGGCCATAGCCAGTACTGCGGTAATCCGGTTTGACAAATAAGTCTTCCAGATGTAGGCCGCGCTTGCCACGGAAGGTGGAAAAATTATGGTAGAACAAGGCAAAGGCAATTTGCTTCTCATCTTCCCAGCCAACCAGGCATTCACAAATCGGATGCGCGCCAAATAAAGCTTCGTGTAAAAGTTCGTCGGTGGCGATGCAAAGGTGGCTTAATTTTTCAAACTCCGCCAACTCACGGATCATGCCCATAACGGCAGAAACATCGCTGGTTTGGGCTGGGCGAATGGAAAACTCTTTCATGATGGCTCCAGATGGTTGGACAGGTTGATCGAAACAGGATGGGGGGGAGTCACTACCGCAGCTTTGGGAGCGTTCCCTTTTAATGCCCAAGCCATGCCTGCAAGACATAATGCCATACCTGACCACTCAATGGGGCCTGGGCGATAATGTTCAAGTTGGATCGATAAAAGGACGGAAATAATTGGTGTGATAACACCAATGTAAACCGCCTTTTGCGTGCTAATTCGATGTATTAAAGTGAAATAACATGCAAAAGCGATGACAGAACCAAATAATGATAAATACAACAGTGCGAGCCAATAAGACAAGTTGGTCGGCACGACCCAGCTTTGTCCGGTCAGGCTGGCCCACAGACTAATCAGGAGTGTCCCCCAGCCCATGGCCCACGCCATGGTGAGTAAGACGTTATCGGATTGTTTGCGGATTTGACGCACAATTAAATTGCCGCCGGTACTGGCCAGGGTGGCGGTCAGCGCCAAGCCCAAACCGAGCATAAATTGCCCTGAATGGTGTGTTTTCAGGTTTTTTAAATGGCTGCTGAGCGAGGGCAAAAATAATAAGACGACGCCGCTAATGGCCAGTAGTGCGGCGCACCAAATGCGCCAGGTTAGGGGTGTTCCAAACAGCAGTCGTTCGGCAATCGGGCTCCAGATGATCATCAATGCAAATAATATCGCGACCAGGGCAGATACCAAATATTGCTCTGAGGTATAGGTGCAAATATAGGATACGGCAAAGGAAGCGAAGCCTTGCAAGATCAGCCAACGCTGCAAAGACCAAGGCAAGCGCAAACGGTCACCACGTATCAGACAGACGACAAACAGCGTGAGCGAAGCCAAGCCAAAACGGTAGGCGACCGACACGGCGGGCGGCACCATGCCCAGTTGCAGGGTAATGGCCCAAAAGGTGGAGCCCCAGATCAAGGAGGCGAGGATAAATAGGATAGATGATGGCATAGGGCAAGCAGTATACTGGAATACGTCGAACTTTGCAGCGAGTCGGCACGGATAATGAATATTTGCTGCCGTGTATGGCCTCAAGTATTGATATCATCTGATGCAAGCAATCGTCAATAAGTCGGTTTTAAAAACCACGGGTAATGGCATTTAACGGCAAAAACATCTGGGGCGCATATGGAAGTGGCAATTTATCCTGATTTGGCAAAACAGTCGGTGTTAATCACGGGAGGTGGTTCGGGCATTGGGGCCGATACCGCACGTGCTTTCATGGCGCAAGGCGCGCGCGTGGCCATCATCGATTATGATCCCGGTTTGCTGGCCAAGGTGAGTAGCAGTTTGCCGGGTCTGGAAACGGCCATGGTGGATGTGCGTGATATTACCGCCTTGCGCGCAGCTTGCCAGGATTTGGCCCTGCGTTGTGGCCCCTTCCATACCTTGGTGAATAACGTCGCCAACGACGAGCGCCATCATTGGCGGGATATTACCCCGGAATATTGGGATGACCGCGTCAATATTAATTTGCGCCCCAGTTTTTTTGCGGCGCAATGTTTGGCCCCGGCCATGGCTGAGTTGGGTGGCGGGGCGATTATTAATTTGGGTTCGACTTCCTGGATGATTAAGGGTAAAAATTTCCCTGTCTATGCGACCTGTAAATCGGCCATGAATGGCTTGACGCGTTCGCTGGCGCGTGAATTCGGGCAGCACGGTATTCGCGTCAATACCGTGGTGCCAGGCTGGGTCATGACCGAGCGCCAGTTGGCTTTGTGGGTGGATGCCGAGGGTGAGCGTGCGATGGCAGAAAACCAGTGCTTGCCGGGGCGCTTGCTTGGCAGCGACATCGCACAGATGGTGCTGTTTTTAGCTTCCGCTGCCAGTCGCATGATTACGGCGCAAGAATTTGTGGTCGATGCCGGATGGACTTGATTACTTTTTAAAACGCCATCCCTGCTTTGACAACCACGTAATTAATCCCGGTATTGGGTTTTTTGTAGCCGCCATTGGAAAAGTGTTGTAGCTTCAGGCCAAGATCAAGCTTATTGGCAAATACATAACCGACGCCAACATGGTCGCCAAACTGGAAGTGGGTTGAAAGTTGGTTGCCATCGTTATCCCACAAGCCGGACAGAAAGTGGACACCAATCCCGCCTTCGGCATAAAAGCCTTGTTTCGAGTTTTGCTGCCAGCGAAACACCGGGGTAAAGCCGACATCGGTAACGCTTTGGTGTGCGCCTTTGACGTTGCGGTATTGGTTACCGCGCAAGCTGGCGATATCGGTATCCCAATAGCCACTTAAGGCGCTGCCATTGGAATCAAACCATTTGGCTTGCCAGTTTGATTGCAAAGCTACGCGTAGCAGTTGGGTTTTTGCCCCGGCACCGACTTCGACCGAAGCAGAATCGATGGCATGACAAAATGGGGACAGGGCCGACAGCATCAGGGCCAGCGTCAGTAATTTGCCGGGATGGCGGGTGTGGCGAGTTTGACCAAGCGCGTTGAGGGACGAAGTTGAGGGCATAATATCTTCCATGGCAATTAAATCAGAGGGTGTGCTTGACATTATAGCGACCCATGGCGCTGATTCAAACATTTTTGGCAAGCTAACCGTGATCAAGGAGGTGGATGTGGCGACATTAATCAAAGTAGCATTTTTAGGTATAGGCTTAATGGGTTTGCCCATGGCGCGGCGCTTGCTCGGGGCAGGCTATCAAACCTTGTGCTTCAATCGCAGCCCGGACAAGTTGCACGATCTGGCAGCGCAAGGTGCGGGTGTTACAAACAGCGTGGCGCAGGCGGTGCGCGAGGCAGATATCATCATTTCCATGTTGGCCGATGGCGCGGTCGTGGCGGAGGTGATGAATGCGGCGCAAGCCGATTTGCGCATCGGCGCATGTTGGATCGACATGAGTTCAACCCGGCAAGATCAAGCAGTGGCTTTTTCTGCGCAGTTGGCGGCATCGGCTGTCGGCTTTGTTGACGCGCCCGTATCCGGTGGCGTGGTGGGGGCGCAAGCGGGTAGTCTGGCGATTATGGCTGGCGCAAGTGAACCTGATTATGCGCGGGTTCTGCCATTGCTGACGGTATTTGGCCGACCCACCCATGTTGGCCCGGTCGGCTGCGGGCAACTGGCCAAGCTTTGCAATCAATTAATTGTGGGTGCGAGTTTGCAAGTTGTGGCCGAAGCCCTGTTGTTGGCCAAAGCGGGTGGCGCTGATCCGGCGGCGGTGCGGACGGCTTTACGCGGTGGTTTTGCCGAGAGCCGGATTTTGGAAGTGCATGGGCAGCGTATGCTTGAGCGTAACTTTATGCCGGGCGGGCAGATTAAGACGCAAGCCAAAGATATGGAAAATATTATGCTGGCGGCACAGCAGGTAGGCTTGAATTTGCCCCTGGCACAAGAAGTGACGGCGCAGTTTCAAGCCTTGCGGCAATGGTTGCCGGGTGCGGACCAGGCTGCCGTGTTGCTGGAGCTGGAGCGCGCAAATAGCGGTTTCAGGCTGGGGGATGGGCCAAACCAGGTGCCAAACCCGATGCCGGAATAGACCATTACAGCATGGTTTATTGCTTGATTGGCCAGACAGTGGGAGGCTTTTGACGAAAGAAATAGTGCTGATGGTGCATTGCGGGATAACATTTTTTATTTTTAGATGTTGACAGCAGAAAAAAATCCTTTTATACTTTGGTCACAGTCATTTGAAAGAGGTAAGTTCTGACTGTTTAAGTTGCTTATTCTGGATATTTTTGTTTTAAGTTTTTTGATTTTCTGCGTTTGCGGTCTTGAGTATTTAATCTGGTCAAATACTCATGTGTGCTGTTGCCGACCACTTTGCAATGTTATTTTGATCTTGGAGTTGCCTATGGTGAGACGAGTGAAAATGGTTTTGTAGAACGGAATCAAAAGAATTAATAGTGATCAACCTCATTTCGAAAAACGCCCGCATCGTTGCGGGCGTTTTCACGTTCGCTTTCACGTTCGCTTTCACGTCAAATCGCTATCGGCCTAGATTTGCTGGAGCTGGATTAAAAGTTGTTCGGCCATGTCGGCTGGCAGTGGGCGCGAAAATAAAAAGCCTTGGGCAAACTGTGCGCCGCTTTCGCGCAATAACTGATATTGCTCTTCCGTTTCCACCCCTTCGGCCACCACTTGCATCTGCAAGCTGTTGGAAAGTGCTATCACCGCTGCCACAATCGCCCGGTCGTCGCTATGATGTTCCAAATCTTTAATAAATGTGCGATCAATTTTGAGTTTCTTGACCGGGAAGCGCTTCAAGTACGCCAGACTGGAATAACCAGTGCCAAAATCATCAATCGACAGGCGTATTCCCATTTGATTGATTTGGCGCAAAATTTCAAGTGGATGCTCGCCATGCTGCATCAAGGCGGTTTCGGTAATTTCAAATTCCAGCAAATGCGGCGGCATTGCGGTTTCTTGCAAGATGGTGGCGATGGAATTAATCAGGTTGCCGTGCAAAAACTGGCGCGGCGAGAGATTAATGGCCAAGGGCATGGCTGGCAAGCCTTGCTGTTGCCAGGCGACGCTTTGCTGACAAGCTTGGCGTATCACCCATTCCCCGATCGGGACGATCAAGCCATTTTCTTCGATGGTCGGGATAAATTGATCCGGCCCAATCAAGCCAATCCCGGGCCGTTGCCAACGCAATAAAACTTCCATCCCCACCATCTGCCGATCCGCCAGATTGATGACAGGTTGGTAGAACAGCACAAATTCGTCACGCGCCAGCGAGCCGCGCAAGGCATTATCGATTTCAAATTGGCGTGATGCCGTCAAATTCATTTGTGCAGTAAAAAATTGATAGGTATTGCGTCCCTGCGCCTTGGCCTGATACATCGCCGTGTCGGCATGCCGCATCAGGCTTTCCACATCCACGCCATCGTGGGGGCAGATACAAATGCCAATCGATGGGGTGATATGTAATTGCCGTTGCTCAATCCAAAACGGCTCGGCCAGTGCATCGATAATTTTTTGCGCCATCAGGGCCGCTTGCTGGTCGTCGGTTAAATTCGGAACCAGCACCACAAACTCATCGCCGCCCAAGCGGGAAACCGTGTCTTTGGCTTCCACCGCATGGCTTAAGCGCACACTCACTTCTTGCAGCAAGATGTCGCCTATCATATGGCCAAGCGAATCGTTAATGGTTTTGAAACGATCCAAATCGATAAACATCACCGCCAGCAAGTGCTCCTCTTTTTGTGCTGTCAAAACCCCTTGCTCCAGGCGTTCAGCCAACAGGGAGCGATTCGGTAAGCCCGTCAAGCTATCGTGATACGCCATGTGATGAATCCGTGCTTCGACCTGACGCCGCTCTTCCACTTCCTCTTTCAGTTTATTGTTGGCACCCGCTAATTCTGCAGTGCGCGCCTGAACCCGTATTTCGAGGTCGTCACGGGCACGTAAAATCGCCTGGGCTGCTTCGCGGCTGACCGTAATGTCATCGACCAGCCAGACTGAACGGCCCTTGGGTTGGGCCAAGTCGAAAGGGCGGCCAGTTAAGCGCGCCCAAAATGGCTGGCCATCTTTACGTAACAGGTATTGCTCGCTGGAATGAACCAGCCCGGCGCTAAAATCACGGCTGGTGGCGATTTGTGCGGCTTCCCATGCGGCCTGGTCGGGATAAAAACTTCTGACTGAAACGCCTTCAATCCCGCCAATGGCATAGCCAAATAATTCTTCCATTTTACGATTGCAGCGCAAATTTCTGCCACGTTCCACGACGGAAATGCCAATCACGGCGCTTTCCAGAATCGCTTGATTTTCAAGTAAGGCATCGCGTAAGTCTTGTTCCGCGCGTTTATGTTCGGTGCGGTCTTCAACCAGCCAAATCGTGCCTTGCGATGGGTCTTGCGGATTGACAACATAGCCAATTAATTGCGCCCACAGGGTGGATTTATCGCGCCGTTGCAATAAGGTTTCGGTTTGAAACGGGGAACCGGAGGAGAGCAGTGGGCCTGCTTGCCGTCCGACCTGTTCATACGCTTCTTGCGAGGGATAAATGGTTACACCGGGCAAACCCAGTCCGTCATCACCAACAAAGCCAAACATTTCACCAAAGCGGCGGTTATAGCGCGTAATGCAGCGGTTTTTGGTGAATGAGATGCCAACCGAGGCATTGGTCATAATGGCTTCCACTTCCATTAGCGTGTGGTTTAACAACTCTTGTGCCTGCCGTGCTTCGGTAATATCTTCAATAATCCAAATGGTGCCGTCGTCGGTATGCCAGGGGTCCACTGCTTTGCCGTAGACACGGCACCAAAACAGCTTGCCACTACTGTGTTTAAATTCGAGTTCGGTGCGGTAGGCATGGCCCGCTTTGAGCAGGGGACCGGAGGCATCGCGCAATTGTTGGCAAGCGGCCGGGCAGGGGAACAACAGCATGCTGTCTTGCCCAATCAATTGGGTGCGGCTATAGCCCAGCATTTGGGCCAAACGGATATTGCATTCCTGAATCATGCCCAGTTTGGAAAACAAAATACCTACGGCGGCATTCTCCAAAATGGCTTGTTGTTCCAACAGGGTTTGGCGCAAGGCAATTTCATCCTGATGATAGGCTGAAATGTCGTTAAACACCAAGGTGGTGGCCCCCATTTCGGGGAGCGCTTTTAAGCTGATTTGTACGGTAATTTCGTCCAGGCCCTGATTTAACGTGCTTTGCCATGGTGGCAGCACGCCGCTGGCTTTGGGGGAGCGCAGTAATTGGTCGGCGGCATTGGCGCGCCAGGCGCTGCTAAAAAATGGCAACAGGCTTTTCCCGGATAATTCGGCTTGCCCCAGCATGCGGCACAGCGCGCTATTGCAAGCCAAAATCAACCCGTTCATATCGCACGCGCAAGCTGGCTGCTCAATCAAGTTGAGCGCCGCAGCCAAGTTGGATGCGAGTGGATGGGGTTGAGCGGACGTCATTGGCAATAGGGCTACAATCGTTGAGGAGTGGTTTGAGTTTGATGATAAACCACAATCATCTATTTATCTATAGAGACAAACAATTCTTATCGGTCATCGTCAAGATTTGGGTAGTTTAACAGCGCCTTTCTTCATCAATGGCCCAATTTGTGACAGGATGGAAAATTCCACTTCCAATTCCCGGCTCAAGCCCGGAATTAAGTTCTGGTAGAGATTGTTGGCTTGAATCTGGTACTGAATAAATTGCGGATGGGTCAGTATTTGCTGGGGCGGGGCCGTAGATTGCGCCAACATGAGGTAGAGTTGTTGTTGTACTTTGCAAACATTGGTAATTTGCAGTGCGAGTAATTCTTGACGCTTGTTTAAGCGTAATCCCGGCCATTCTTGTGCAATGCTTAAACAGTTCTGCCAGCCCTGGAGTGCGTTTTGCCAGTCTGGCCGGGCTCGTTGCAACAAGGCGCGTGGATTGGCATACTGTTGCAAAATTGTGTCGATAGCGGGTAAGTTGGCGAGAAAACGGTATTCATCCCGGTTTTGCTTTCGTAAAACTGCGCCAATCAAAAGCAAACTGAACAGTAGCAAAGCACTGTGTGCCAGTAATTGCCGGTTTGCGCTTAAATGATGACATGCGTACAAAATAATACCCAATACAATCCCGACCAGTAAGCCTGCCATGTGGGCGGTATTGTCCAGTTTATGCCAGAACAAGCCCAAACCAAAGGGCATGGCGATACCGATGACGAGCAATACAAAAGGCATTGGGTTGGCGGAAATGGATTCGGTCAGGGTCAACCATACCAGCAACGCGCCAGCTGCGCCCATGAGCGCGCCAGACGCACCAAAACCAACCAGTAAAGGC
>JBKJLF010000401.1:0-13640 GCA_046597185.1 Burkholderiaceae bacterium
ATCCGCCAACACGGCAGATTCGGTAATTTCAAGTATCACATATTCCGCCTCAATCCCGTGCCGCTGTGCCGATTCGGCAATGCGGTCGGTAAAATTGGGCTGCGTTAATGAGGAGAGTGAAAGATTAATCGAAACCGCAATCGGGAATTCAAGGTCATGCCAGGTACGGCAAGCGGAAATCGATTTTTCGATCATGATCCAATTCAATAAATCGATTTGGCCGTATTGTTCCAGTACGGAAATAAAACTGCTTGGCGGCAAGATGCCGTGTACCGGGTGACGCCAGCGCGCAAAGGCTTCGGCTCCTTTGATATAGCCGGTTTTCAATTCCACCTTGGGTTGAAAAAACGGCTCAAACTGCCCGGCGGCCAAACCTTCGGCAATTTCCGCCAATGAAAACACAGGCAATGAATTGCGTGCTTTCTTTTGCCCTTCCGGCGTTTGCGAAAAAAGTTGCAATAATTCTTGCAAACGATCCGGGGTCGGTGGTTTTTCTATGGTGCCAAGCAAATTGACGCCATAGGCTTTGGTCATGGTTTCGACTGAAAACAACAGTGCGCGATCATGCGCCGTCACCAAAATGATAGAGGCATGATGGTCAAGTTTGGCCAAATGCCGGATTAATTCCATACCATCCATATTCGGCATATTCAAATCGATTAAGGCAATATCAATCGGATCAGCCTTGCTATCCCGAAATACGGTTAAAGCCTCAACGCCATCCGCAACTTCTACAATGCGTGTCGCGCCAAGTTTCTTTAGCATTACTGCCAAGGCCCAGCTTTGTACCGGATCATCTTCAGCCACAAGAAAATTTAACTCAGCAATCTGCATCACACATCCTTTCACATCAATTCTGAACCCGATTTTATCCTTAATTATCCATTAATTCAGTCACTTTATGCAATCTGCTTGAAAAACTGAACAGTTCCTCTGGATTTTTTGCTGCAAGGCAACAATAACTAGCGATTCTGCCGCAATTGTTCAAAAAAACACACGGCAGCACAAGCGCCCACATTGAGTGATTCCATGCTGCTGGCATGCGGTATCGCGATTTGGCTCGTGGCCTGGCGGAGTAAATCAACGCTCACGCCCTGCCCTTCGTGGCCAAATAGCCACGCCACTTGTTGCCGCAAATCAAGATCATACAAAGTTTGGCTGGCGTGGGAGCTGGTTGCGAGTATCGGAATCTGGCTGTTTTGGATTAAATCAGACAGATTGACCGTCTCAAAAATAGTCAATAGAAAGTGTGCACCCATGCCAGAACGTAAGACTTTGGGCGACCAGGCAGCGGCCGTACCCGGACTGCAAAACACTTGTTTGATGCCTGCCGCTGCGGCACTGCGTAAAATCGAGCCAAAGTTGCCGGGGTCTTGGACTTGATCCAGCAAGATGGCATTTTGTTTCAGCGCAAATTCGCCCGGCAGGGTCATGATCGGCGTTGGGATCACAAACAACACGCCCAAACCATGTTCCACCGGGCTGACGGCCTGGTATAAGACATCAGGCAATAAAATGGTTTGCTCGGAGCAGCTTTGCATCAGGGCCGCAATTTCGGGGTGGTGGTGACTGTCTTGATTCACCACACAATGCAAAGGCTGTCCACAGTGCGCCAGATACACCTGGCACAGATGGCTGCCATCGAGAATGGTGCGCCCCGCTTTACGGCGCGCCGTAGCAGAGTTGGCCAATTGCTTGAGCGCTTTATACCAGGCATTATCGCGCGAGCTGATTTCCTTCATGTTGCACTCCCCGGTTGTGCTGCATCCGGGTTGGCATCCGGGTTGGCATCCGGGTTTGCATCCATCACCGCCCGCACCGGGGCATAGCTGCGCCTGTGCTCCGGGCATGCGCCATGCAATTGCAAGCGCGCCAAATGCAAAGCGGTGCCATACCCTTTGTGCTGATCGAACGCATAATGCGGGTAGGCCAGGTGTAATTCGAGCAAGGATGCATCGCGCGCGGTTTTGGCTAAAATCGAGGCGGCAGAAATCTCGGCGACTTTATCGTCCCCCTTGATGATGGCCTCACAGCGCAAGGGCAGATGTGGGCAACGATTGCCATCCACCAATACCAGGCCCGGCGTCACCTTCAAGGCCAGCACTGCACGGCGCATCGCCAACATGGTCGCCTGCAAAATATTCAAGCGGTCGATTTCTTCCACCGAAGCACAGGCAATTTCCCAGGCCAGCGCATGTTGACGAATTTCCAGCGCCAATTCATCACGCTGTTGCGCACTGAGTTTTTTGGAGTCACGCAAGCCAATAATTGGGTGGCGGGCGTCGAGTATTACCGCAGCAGCGAACACCGCACCCGCCAAGGGGCCACGTCCGGCTTCATCCACCCCGCAGATGATGGCATCACTATCGTCAAACAAGGCTAAACCGCCCATATTTGCATTGCCTGATCGTCCCGATGCATTCATCGCACCCCCTTACTTTCGATCACGTTCGATTACGCGCAACACCGCTTGTGCGCTTTCCACAGCGGAATTACGCAATAGGCTATGATGCATATCGGTAAAACGCTGTACCAGCTTCTCGGTCTGCGCGCTGTCTTGCATTTGCTGCCACAGTGCATTGGCCATGGCTTCTGGTGTAGCGGCGTGTTGCAATAATTCGGGCACCAAAAACTCGCGCGCCAAAATATTGGGCAAACCAATCCACGGCTGATAGCCCATATGCTTTAACACATGCCAGGAGGCGGCCATCATTTTATAGGCAATCACCATCGGTTTTTTAAATAAGGCCACTTCCAGCGATGCCGTGCCGGAAGCGACCAAAACCCCATCACTGGCAGCCATGCACTCGTGCGAGCAGCCATCAAAAATATGCCAGTTCGACGGATTTAACTGTTGGCCTAATTGCCCGCCAAGTTGCGCCTGCCGGACAATTTGTTCAAAATAAGCGCGCTGGCCAGGGCCGGCCATGGGCACCACAAAATGTAGTTGCGCATCGCGCTGTAACAGTATTTGTGCCGCCTGCACAAAAGCCAGGGCATTGTATTTCAATTCAGACATGCGACTGCCGGGCATAATCGCAACCACCCGAGCGCTGGCGGGCAAACCCAGTGTCGCGCGCGCGGCCTCCACGGGCACTTGCAAAGGAATCACTTCAGCCAAAGGGTGTCCGACATAACTAACTTCAATCCCCGCAGCCTGGTAAATTTCCGCTTCAAACGGGAATACCACCAGCATGTGGGAGACCGCCTTGGCGATTTTTTTGATGCGTCCACCGCGCCATGCCCAAATGGAAGGGCTGATGTAGTGCATGGTAGGAATGCCAGCCTGACGTAATTGAATTTCCAGGCCCAAATTAAAATCGGGCGCATCGACGCCAATAAACACGGCGGGTTGTTCGGCAATCAGGCGTTGCCGTAAATCGATTTGAATTTTTTTGATTTCACGATAATGAGCCAAGACTTCAAATAAGCCACGCACCGAGAGTTTTTCCATCGGAAAATCGCTGACAAAGCCGTATTCTGCCATTTTGGGGCCGCCAATGCCATGGATCAAACTATTGGGCAAGACCGGGCGCAAGCCCGACAAGAGTCGGGCCGCCAACAAATCGCCCGATGCCTCACCAGCGACCAAGGCCACCGTCGGGCTGGCGCTCGGCTTGTCGTTACCATATAGATCAGCGCTCATCCCAGGCTAGCGCACAATACCACGGGTCGTATTGCCCAAAAATTGATGGAGTAGCGTCAGTGACGGTGCCGCCTCGGTTTTTTCGGCGGCCAAGTCCAACAGCGCGGAACGCGCTTGCTCCAGCGTCAAACCCGATTTATAAATCAATTTATAGGCAGAACGAATGCCGCTGATTTCTTCGCGACTAAACCCGCGCCGCTTCAAACCTTCCACATTGATACCATGGGCAGCGGCCGGATTACCATTGAGAATGACGAAGGGTGGCACGTCCTGGGTTAAGCTGGTACTCATGCCAACCATGGCGTGCGCGCCGATTTGGCAAAATTGATGCACATTGCTAAACCCCCCCATCAACACCCAGTCGCCCACTGTCACGTGGCCAGCCAATTGTGCATTATTGGCGAAAATGGTGTGATTGCCGATCTGGCAATCATGCGCCAAATGCACATAGGCCATGATCCAGTTATCATTACCAAGACGGGTAACACCCACATCTTGCACCGTACCTAAATTGAAGGTGCAAAATTCGCGAATCACATTGCGGTCGCCAATTTCAAGACCGGTGGGTTCGCCCGCATACTTTTTATCCTGCGGGGCCGCACCGATGGATGAAAATTGATAGAAGGTGTTATCGCGCCCAATTTTGGTATGGCCTTCAATCACCACATGTGGCCCAATCTTGCTGCCGGATGCAATTTGAACATTCGGCCCAATGATGGAATAGGCACCAACTTGCACATCATCGGCCAATTCTGCCCGAGCATCAACCAATGCAGTAGGATGGATCTGCGCCATTACACCACCAAATTTTGCGAAGGATTGGCGGCATTGCGAACCGTACACATCAACTCGGCTTCCACGGCCAATTGGCCATCTACCGTGGCGATGGCTTTATATTTCCAAATGCCACGGCTGACACGCAAAATTTCGACATCCATTTTCAATTGGTCGCCCGGCCCCACTTGCCGTTTAAAACGCGCACCGTCGATGCCGATAAAAAACACCAAGGCATTTTCATCCGGCTTCACGCCCATCGTAACAAACGACAACAGCGCTGCCGTTTGCGCCAAGGCTTCAATCATCAAGACACCGGGCATCACCGGCTTATGCGGGAAGTGGCCGTTGAAAAACTCTTCGTTGATGCTGACATTTTTAATCGCGGTAATGCGTTTGTTAATTTCATAATCCAATACTCGATCAACCAATAACATCGGGTAACGATGGGGTAAATATTCTTTAATTTGTTGTATGTCGAGAGTATTCATGATTTTTCGTCTTCAGTTTTTTGTTGGCTGAGCTTTTCCATGGTTTTTTCCATGGCGCGAACTTTACTACGTAAGCTGGCCAGATTACGCACCACGGCGGCCGTCTTTTCCCATTCAGCATTTTTTGCCAGAGGATAAAATCCTGTGTATTGCCCGGCTTCCAAAATCGAGCGCGAAACCATGCTGCCGGATGAGATATGTACATTATCAACGATATTGAGGTGCCCAAGCACCATCGCAGCACCGCCAAAAGTACAATATTTTCCTATTTTGGCACTGCCCGCCACACCAACGCAACCAGCCATTGCCGTGTGGTCACCAATTTGACAGTTATGTCCGATTTGGATCTGGTTATCGAGCTTGACGCCATCGCCGATAATGGTATCGGCCAACGCGCCGCGATCAACGGTGGTGTTGGCACCGATATCCACATCATCGCCCATTACTACGCGTCCGGTTTGGGGAATTTTAATCCATGCCCCGGCTTCATTGGCAAAGCCAAAGCCATCGGTACCAATCACCGCACCGGAATGAATGATGCCGCGCTGCCCGAGAATGCAGCGGGCATGAAAACTAACATTGGCAAACAAATGACTATCATCGCCAATTTGCGCGCCCTGCCCAATAAAGCAACCAGCATCAATTTCAACCCGCTCACCAATCACAGCGTCCGCTTCAATCGTCACATGGGGGCCGATACAGGCACTGGCGGCAATTTGCGCCGACTCCGCTACCACCGCGCCAGGGTGTATTCCTGCGGGTTTGGCTTTTTGCTCCATCGCATAAAAAATTTGCGCTGCGCGGGCAAACCAGGCATAGGGATTAGGCGTAATGATTTGGCTGCCCAAATAGCTGCCCTGCTCGGCCAACCAGGCCGCGTCACGTTCATTCACAATCAAAGCCGCAGCCAAGCTGCTGGCAGCCTGAGGCCGCAATTTAACATTGCTCAGAAAACTCAAGTGCCGTGCATCAGCCAAATCCAGAGGGGCAATACCTGCAACTTCGAGCGCAGGATTACCCAACAGGTGACCACCCAGGCGTTCAACCAAAGCCCCTAATTGCATACTCATCTGCTTATAGGCTTATTTATTCAAGATTTTCAATACCTTGTCGGTAATGTCGATCTTGGCACTGGCCCAAACGGCTTCTTGAAATACGATATCGTATTTTTCAGCTTCGGCCACTTGCTTGATCGCCTTGGTAGCGCGGTCTTGCACGGCGGCCAGTTCTTCGTTTTTACGCTGAGTCAAATCTTCCCGCACTTCGCGCTGCTTGCGTTGGAATTCTTTATCCAATTCGGTCAATTCACGTTGGCGCTTACTACGATCCGTTTCTGACATGACCGGGGCTTCTTTGTCATATTTTTCAGCCAAGGTCTTCAGACGCGTATTCATGTCTTGCAATTCTTTTTCGCGCTTGGCAACTTCTTGCTCGATGCGGGAATTGGCAGCCTTGGCTAAATTTGATTCGGCAAAGATACGCTCGGTTCTGACAAAGCCGATCTTTGAAAATTCTTGCGCTTGCGCGCTATTAATCGCGCTCACCGAGAGGGCTAACACTGCGGCCAACCTGGAATATTTTGCTAGAGCTATGGTTACACTACGAGATTTCAAGATCTTTCTCCGAATTTCAAAAAATTAATCAACACGACTATTAAAAGCCAGCACCAACCTGGAACTGGAAATTTTGCTTACGATCATCTGGCTTTGCATTGAGCGCGCGACCAAAACTGATTTTCAATGGCCCCACTGGCGAAATCCAGCTCAAACCAATCCCGGCTGCAAAGCGCAATTCCCGTCCAGTGATTTTCTGCCCTTCCTGAAACACATTACCACCATCGAGGAAGGTAAACCAACGTAATGTCCGATCCGCCCCTGTACCAGGCAAGGGAAATTGCAGTTCAAGGTTACCATACAAACGCGATGCGCCGCCCAAGGGGTCGCCATTTGAATCCAAAGCGCCCAAGGTGCCCGATTCATAGCCCCGCACCGAACCAATCCCGCCCGCAGTAAAGTTTTTGAAGATTGGAAACGGTTTCTTGCCTAATCCATGCCCGTAAGCAAATTCACCATTTAAGGCCAAGGTGATTTTACTGAAAACAGGGCGGAAATATTGATGCTGATAAACCGCGCGATAATACTTCAAGTTGCCGAAAAAGTCTACATCCAAATTGGCCCGTTGATATTGCCCAATATTCGGTGCCAAAGCACTGTCACGGCTATCACGTTGCCAGGCCACTGTGAAAGGAATGGCGGTGGTGGTAGCACTGTCGGTGCCACCCAACTGACGTACATAGGCGATATAACGGCTTGGGCTGGTTGGGTCAACACTGACCTTGGTGCGCTCAGGGCCAATACCGAAAAACACCGTATCAAGTTCAGAAAATGGCACGCCAAAGCTCAGGCGGCCACCATGCGTGGAGGTGGAAAAACTGCCGACATTGGCCGAAATAGGGTTCGCCTTACGCGAGAAAATATCCCAACTCCGACTCACCCCGTCATCCGTAAAATAAGGATCGGTTTGTGAAATACCGATGGTCCGATTTTGCCGACTGGTATTAATGTCAAACCCCACGGTGGTACCGCTACCAGCAAAGTTGGCCTGTTGAATTTGCGCAGTCAAGGTCAGCTTTTCGCTTTGTGAAAAACCCGCGCCAATCAAAAAGTTACCCGTTGGCTTTTCGGTCACTGCCAGATTCACATCTACTTGATCGGGCGTGCCAGCTACTTCAGGCGTGGTCACCGTCACTTCTTTGAAATAACCCAATCGGTCGGCCCGGTCACGCGAAAGTTTGATTTTATTGCCGTCGTACCAGGCACTTTCAAATTGCCGGAATTCACGCCGCACCACTTCATCCCGGGTACGGGTATTGCCCGAGACATTCACCCGCCGCACATACACGCGCTTGCCGGGATCAACGATAATGGTAAATGAAACTTCTTTTTTGTCCTTCTGAATATCCGGGTTGGCATTCACATTGGCAAAGGCATAACCAAAATTACCCAAACGATCCGAGATGCGCTTAATACTCTCGGTGAGGCGATCACCCGAAAAGACTTGCCCTTTGCGTATCAACAACAAAGAACGCATTTCTTCTTCACGGCCAAACAATTCGCCTTCAAATTTCACATCAGAAACAGTATATTTGTCACCTTCAACAATATTCACGGTCAAGAAAATATCTTTTTTGTTGGGGCTGATCGCAACCTGGGTCGATTCCACTTGCATTTCGATATACCCCCGATTGAGGTAATGCGATTTGATGGTTTCCAGGTCACCCGTGAGCTTTTCTTTCGAATATTGATCGGCCTTACTGTACCAGGTGAACCATCCGGGCGTGCGCAAGGCGATTAAAGCTTGCAAATCGCTATCGGAAAAGGTTTTATTGCCGACAAAGGTGATCCCTTGAATCCGCGACACTTCGCCCTCTTCCACGTTAAAACTCACGTTGACGCGGTTGCGTTCAATTGGCTTGATTTCGGTGGTGATTTGCACCCCGTACAAACCTTTGGACAGGTATTGACGCTTTAATTCCTGCTCGGCCTTGTCCACCACCGATTTATCGAAAACCCGCGATTCACCAATCCCGACTTCTTTCAGTGCTTTGGTTAAGGCATCTTTTTCAAATTCTTTGGTACCGATAAACTCAACGCTGGCAATGGCGGGCCGCTCATCGACCAGCACCACTAACACATCCCCTTCGACTTCGATGCGCACATCCTTGAAAAAGCCGGTCGCATACAATGCCTTAATGGCGGCGGCGGCTTTGGCGTCGGTAAATTGTTCGCCAACCCGGACAGGCAGATAGCTAAACACCGTTCCTGCTTCGGTGCGCTGGATGCCCTCAACCCGAATATCTTTCACCGTAAACGGATCGACTGCCAGCGCTTGCCCGCTACAAAGGGCAAAAGCAGCCAAGGCAAGCAGGCGGCGAGGTAGGTGCGGTAGCGCTTCGTTATTAAAATGTAATTTCATTGGCCAAGATCGAAGTTAATAATCTGATTGAATTAATGGAATGCTCACATCAAGAACTTGCCGAGATGACGAATCCCATCATTGGTGAAGGCAATTGCCATCATGATGAGTAAGATCAAAAAGCCGATTCTTTGGCCCATTTCAGCAAACCGTGGCGACAAGGGGCGTCCCATTAAAACTTCCAGCGAATAATACAGCAAAAAGCCGCCATCCAACACCGGAATAGGCAGCAAATTCATCACACCCAGGCTAATACTGATCAAAGCCACAAATCCAACAAAGGCCACCATGCCCATTTGGGCACTTTGACCTGCATATTCGGCTATCGAAACCGGGCCAGAAAGATTTTTCAGAGAAACCTGGCCTACCAGCATTTTGCCAAACATTTTTACTGTGAGAACACTGGTCTGCCAGGTTTTTTCCACCCCTTTGCCCAAGGCTGGCAATAGTGCATAGTCAATGGTGCGCATTTTGGGGGCAGAATCAATTTCAATTTGAATGCGACCAATACGCCTGGCCGCCTCGTCTTTTGCATCTTCAATCGTGACTTGACGCTCAAATACTTGCTGCGATGCACTTTTTCCACGAAAAACCAGGGTTTGTCCGGGCGCTTTGCGAATTTGTTGTACAAAATCAAGCGCATCAATCACAGTTTGCTGGCCGACCATGGTAATTTGGTCACCCGCTTGCAGACCTGCGTGCTGAGCTGCGCCACCGGCCATCACCTTGTTAATGATGGCGGGTGGGCGGGCTAATTCCAGCCCAAGCTTACCGTTAAAATCGCCTTCCAACTCTTTTTCGCTTAATTCTGCCAGGTTAAGCGACAATACTTGGCCGCTACCATTGGCCAGTGCCACTTGAAGTTCAACCTTGGCTTGCTGATGCAAAGCTGCTTGCAACAGGCTCCAGCGCAATTCAGACCACGATTGCACTGCCTTGCCATCGACTGCCAGCACGGTTTCGCCACCGCGCAAACCTGCCTGCCAGGCAGCCGTATTTTCAGGCACCGCACGCAGCAGCGCAAGCGGATCGGGGATGCCATGCATATGCAAAAGCGCAATGAGGGTGATGGCCATTAAAAAATTGGCAATCGGGCCAGCCGCCACAATCGCAATGCGTTTCCATACGGTTTGATGGGTGAATTCGCGACGTAATTCGGCTGGGGACAATTGCTGTAAATCGGTATCGCGTTGATCCAGCATTTTCACGTAACCGCCCAAAGGCCATAAAGAAATCGCCCATTCGGTTTGATCCGGGCCAAAGCGCCGCGACCATAACACCCGCCCAAAGCCAATCGAAAAGCGCAATACTTTTACATTGCACCAACGCGCCACCCAATAATGGCCTAATTCATGCACGACCACCAAGGGGCCTAATGCCAGAAAAAAAGCCCACAATGCGGTGATGAAATCCATAAGCCCCTTATTTGCGCATTCTTGCGCATTCGTACGCAATCTTACCCAATATCACGCAACAAGCGTGTTGCCAATCTGCGTGCTTGTTGATCTTGTTGCAACAAGTGTTCGATGCTTTCGACCTTGGCATGCGGCATTTGTTGCATCACTTGTGCAATTAATTGATCGATCTTGCGAAAACCGAGTTTGCGTTGCAAAAATGCCTCAACCGCAACCTCATTGGCCGCATTTAAAATCGCTGCGGCGGACCCGCCAGCACGCAAGGCATCAAACGCCAAGGCCAAACAGGGAAAGCGCACAAAATCGGGCTTTTCAAATTGCAATTGTCCAATCTTTGTCAAATCCAGAGGCGCAACCCCGGAGCTGATGCGTTCCGGGTAAGCTAAGGCATGCGCAATCGGGGTGCGCATATCCGGGTTACCCAACTGGGCCAGAACCGAACCATCAGCGTAGGACACCATCGAATGGATCACGCTTTGCGGATGGATTACGACTTCAATTTGATCACTACTGGCCCCAAATAACCAGTGCGCCTCAATCACTTCCAGCCCTTTATTCATCATGGTGGCCGAATCGACCGAGATTTTACGCCCCATCACCCAATTCGGATGCGCGACCGCTTGCTCCGGTGTCACGTCATGCAAAGAATCGAGGGTGCGATGTAAAAACGGTCCGCCCGAGGCAGTCAGCAGGATTTTGGCAACACCATGCGCTCCCGGCTGGCGTTGATAATGACTGGGCAAACATTGAAAGATGGCATTGTGCTCGCTATCTATCGGCAATAGCGTGGCACCATTTTGCGCCACCGCATCCATAAACAAGGCCCCGGACATGACCAACGCTTCTTTATTGGCCAGCAACACCTTCTTGCCTGCGCGCGCGGCTGCCAGCGTCGGGGCCAAGCCCGCCGCGCCCACAATGGCGGCCATCACCATATCACTGGTCTTGGCGATATGGCACAAAGCGGCGGAACCATAGCTAACGCTGGTCTTTAAGCCTTGTGCGCGCAACAAGCCTTCAAGCTGCTGCGCTGCCTCTGCGCTACCCACCACGGCCACTTCAGGCTGAAATTGCAGGCATTGCGCTGCCAGTTCGGCAACCCGGGTATGCGCGCTCAAGGCATACACGCGATAGCGCTCCGGGTGGCGCGCCAGCACGTCCAGCGTGGACACACCAATGGAACCAGTCGAGCCAAGGATGGTGATACTTTGTTGACCGGGCGGGTTTGCCTGCATTGCCGCAGTTGACGGGGATAACAGAGTGGACATAGGTAACTTAGCCAGCATAGGAAATAGCATTACTGATCAGCGCAGCCAGTGGTAATACCGGGATCAAGGCATCAATCCGATCCAGCACACCGCCGTGACCGGGTAATAATTGACTGCTGTCTTTCATTTGCGCACGGCGTTTTAATTGCGATTCCACCAAATCGCCCACCACCGAAGCCGCCACCACCACGCACAAGGCCAAATTCGCGCCCAGCACACCCCAATGTCGGTACAGCTCCACGCCGAAGGTCTCGCGCAAGGCAGGTACGGTGGCGCTAAAATACACCGCGACATAGCTCAGAACCAGAACCGAAACCGCGCCGCCAATCGCCCCTTCCCACGACTTGCCGGGCGAAATGGTCGGGGCCAATTTGCGCTTACCAATGGCACGCCCAACAAAATAAGCGCCACTATCGGCCACCCAAACCAACATCAGCACCGAGAGCAGGTAAATGGCGGCATGCTTAAATAATTCGGCCATGGCGAAAAAACAGGCGAAGATGTTGACCATATACAACACGCTGAGAATCCGGTTGCGCCCGCTCGCCAACTCCGGCAAGCCCAGCCCCAGCATAGGCACCCAGCGCAATAGCCAAACAGCGACACACAGGACGTATAAGGGCAAGCCATTTTGCCTGATCATAAAGCTCAAGCCAAACGCTGCGACCCATAACACTGCCGCCAGTACACCATAGGGACGTTGGAATAAGCGCATGGACTCCCAAATGGCCCCGCCCAGAAAAATGGCGGCAACCACGGCAAATGCGGGCAGCGAGCCAAAATACAAAATTGGCAACAAAATTGCCAGCAACACCAAAGCGGTGAGAATACGAGTTTTTAACATTAGGCTTGCTCTTTACCCACTTGGGCACTGGTGCGACCAAAGCGACGCTCTCTTTGCTGATAAGAGTCAATCGCGATATCAAGCGCAGCGGCATCAAAGTCGGGCCAATAGGTATCGGTAAAATAAATTTCAGTATAAGCCAATTGCCATAATAAAAAATTGGAAATACGTTGTTCGCCACCGGTACGGATAAATAAATCCGGTTCCGGCGCATACGCCATCACCAAATGTTCGGCCAATTGATCTTCATCAAATTGGGTCAAACCCGGTTGCGCCTGAACCAACTTGCCCAGCGCCTGCATAATATCCCAACGGCCACCGTAATTGGCACACACGGTCACGGTCAAGCCGGTATTATTGGCGGTTTTGCGCTCGGCGGAAACGATCATCTGCTGCAATTGTTCTTCAAAGCGCGACAATTCACCAACCACTTTCAGGCGAATATTATTGGCATGCATTTTTGCCACTTCCCGTTCCAGGGCGGCAATGAAAAGTCGCATTAAAAACGACACTTCATCGATAGGCCGCCGCCAATTTTCCGAGCTGAAGGCAAACAGGGTCAAGTATTGTATGCCACGTTGAACGCAGGCTTCCACGATGCCACGCACCGCTTCCACGCCCTTGACATGGCCCGCCACACGCGGCATAAAACGCTTGGTCGCCCAGCGCCCGTTACCATCCATAATGATGGCAACATGACGTGGCACCTTTGCGACATCCGGTATCGCGACCGTTGAGCTTGTATGATTCATCAAACGACCAAGACCTGTTTTAACTGCTATTTTGACTGCAATGACTACAATTTCGATGCAGCAACGACACTAAGTTGACACTAAGTTGACACTAAGTTGACACTAGTTGATACTAAATTGACACTAAGCCGACATAGGCCGACGCCAAGCTGGCCTTACACCGTGGTAATTTCTTTTTCTTTTTCCGCCACCAGCTTATCGATTTCGATCACAAACTTATCGGTCAGCTTTTGTACTTCATCTTGCACACGACGCTCTTCGTCTTCCGAGCAGGCTTTGTCTTTCAACATTTTCTTGAGCGACTCGTTGGCATCACGCCGCACATTGCGTACCGCGATTTTCGCGTCTTCCGCCTCGCCCTTCACCACTTTCACCAATTCCTGGCGGCGTTCGCTGGTAAGCGGCGGAGTTGGCACACGTACCATTTCCCCTTGCGACGATGGGTTCAAACCCAAATCGGCATCACGAATGGCTT
>JBKJLF010000473.1:0-5538 GCA_046597185.1 Burkholderiaceae bacterium
TAGCCATTCGCATTGAGCAATAAAAAACCCATGTGCGCGGCCAGCTTGTCCGGGGACACCAGAGCCAGCAGGGCGATAATCAAATAAATACTGGCGATCGCATACAAGCAGCGTTGACGTAGCAAATCGTTGCGCACCTCGGGTCACCTTTTTAAGTTTATTCGGCCATAATTTTAAAACGTGGGTCTTCCGGGTCGATGCTGGGTACGCCACGCGCTTCTTCGGTCATGCTGGTTTCTTCGGCGCGTTGTTCGCTGTGGCGCTTTTGTTCCAGATCCTGATAGATGGCGTTCACCAATTCCGGGCAGCCCGCATGGTTGAGCGCGGAAATTTCAAACACCGGGCCTTTCCAGGCGAGGCGTTTGATAAACGCTTTGACGCGCGCTTTCTTTTCTTCATCTGGCACCATATCGAGCTTGTTCAGTACCAGCCAGCGCGGCTTATTGACCAGCGATTCGTCGTATTTCTTTAATTCTTTGATCAGGGCTTTGGCTTCTTTAACCGGGTCGATGGATTCTTCAAACGGGGCCAGATCAACAATGTGTAACAGCAAGCCGGTGCGTTGCAAGTGGCGTAAAAACTGGTGCCCCAGGCCCGCGCCTTCGGCGGCACCTTCGATCAAGCCCGGAATATCGGCAATGACGAAACTTTTTTCATGGCTCACGCGTACCACACCCAAATTCGGGTGCAAGGTGGTGAATGGGTAATCGGCAATTTTGGGGCGCGCATTCGATACTGCCGAAATAAAGGTCGATTTACCGGCATTGGGCATGCCCAGCAAGCCGACATCGGCCAGAACTTTGAGTTCCAGTTGTAATTCGCGCCGCTCGCCTTCTTTGCCGTCGCTGCGTTGGCGTGGCGCGCGGTTAATCGATGATTTGAAATGGATATTGCCCCAGCCGCCTTCGCCGCCTTTGGCCAGCATTTCGCGTTGGCCGTGCTCGGTTAAGTCGGCCACAATGGCACCGCTTTCGGCATCGGTAATAATGGTGCCCACCGGCATGCGTAGTTCGATATCGTCCGCACCTTTGCCATAACAATCGGCCCCACGGCCATTTTCACCCCGCTTGGCGCGGTGAACTTTAGAGTAGCGGAAATCGACCAAGGTATTGATATTGCGATCAGCGATACACCAGATACTGCCGCCTTTACCGCCATCGCCGCCATCCGGGCCGCCGAAAGGGCGGAATTTTTCCCGACAAAACGAGGCTACGCCATTGCCGCCATCGCCAGCGATCACTTCAATTCTTGCTTCGTCAATAAATTTCATATGCCACCCACCCTAAAACAAACAAAACGCCAAAACATCCAAACGCCAAAACAAGCAAACGCCAAAAAAAACAAAAGGGCATACAAAAATTCTCACGCTAACCCTAAGGGGTAAAACAGGAGATTTTTGATGCCCCTTAACAGGTTGGTCAAGGCTACTTGGCCAACCCGGCAATTTTACTGCACTATTACTGCTGCTTTATGCTGCAACCACGGTCACAAATTTATGATTGTCTGCGCCTTTGGTCACGAACTTGACTGTGCCATTGATCAGAGCAAACAAAGTGTGATCTTTGCCCATACCGACATTTTCACCAGCGCGCACCGGGGTGCCGCGTTGACGAATGATGATGCCGCCTGCATTAATGCTTTGGCCGCCATATACTTTAACGCCTAAGCGTTTTGATTCTGAATCACGGCCGTTACGCGTGGTGCCGCCGCCTTTTTTGTGTGCCATTTTAAGGGCTCCTTATTACTGGCTAAATAAATTAGCTAAATTAAAAACCGATCAAACGATTACCCGTTGATGGAAACGATCTGGATCTCGGTGTAGTTTTGACGATGGCCTTGATGCTTTTGGTAATGCTTACGACGACGCATCTTGAAAATAGTCACTTTATCGTGACGACCATGGCTAACTACCTTCACCAGTACCTTTGCACCATCAACCAAGGGCGTGCCAAATTTAATGGCTTCGCCCGCGCCTACTGCGAGGACTTGATCAATAGTGATTTCGGAACCAATGTCTGCCGGTATCTGTTCTACTTTAAGTTTTTCGCCAGTGATAACTTTATATTGTTTACCACCGGTTTTTATGACCGCGTACATGATTTGAAACCTCATTAAGAATTAAAAGGGATTTTTTTCGCCGGATTGGCTACCAATTCAGGAAAACTCACGATTGTACATGGTCTGGCAAGAAAAGTCAAAGCACGAACTGAACGAATGGCGCTAAAACTCCATCATGCGTGGGTTTTGCGCCCATCTGGCCGGAAAATGCGTCATTGTTACTACGAATTGAGCGAGATTATCGAAGAACATCGCAGAACATCGCAGAACACCGTATAATCGCGACACATTTTGCTATCTTTGCGGGTTTATCTTGACAGCCACTCATCACCATTCGCCAAAAAACGGCATTGCCGAAACCATCGCCACCGACATGGACGCCATGAACGCGGTGATTCGTCGCGAGCTTCATTCCGAGGTGAATCTGGTCAACCAGATCGCCGAATACATTATCAGCGCGGGCGGCAAACGGATACGCCCGGTGCTGGTGTTGCTATTGGCCAACGCCTGGGGCTACAAGGGCCAGGCGCATTATATATTGGCGGCGGTGGTCGAGTTTATTCACACCGCCACGCTATTGCATGACGATGTGGTGGATGAATCGTCTTTGCGCCGTGGTCGCCAAACCGCCAATGCCTTGTTTGGTAATGCCGCTTCGGTGTTGGTGGGCGACTTTTTATATTCGCGCGCTTTCCAGATGATGGTGGGCGTGAATAGTATGCGGGTGATGAAGATTTTATCCGACGCCACCAATGTGATTGCGGAAGGGGAAGTCATGCAGTTGTTGAATATGCATGATCCTGACCTCAGCGAAGCCAATTATTTGCAAGTGATTCGTTCCAAAACCGCCAAATTATTTGAAGCGGCGGCTCAATTGGGTGCGCTGGTGGGCGGGGCGAGTGATGCCGCGATTGAAGCCGCCGGCGAATATGGGCGTTGTTTGGGCACCGCATTTCAACTCATTGATGATGCGCTCGATTATTCCGGCCATGTCTCGGAAATTGGTAAAAACGTCGGCGATGATTTGCGCGAAGGCAAGGCCACCATGCCGCTGATTTATTTGATGCAAAATGGTAGCGAAATCGAGCGCGAATTGGTGCGTAACTGTATCGAAAATGGCGATGAGCAGCAATTTGATGCGGTTTTGGCGGCCATTACCCATTCCGGCGCGTTGGCGTATACGCATGAGCAAGCAATTCAGGCGGCGGCACGCGCGGCGGCGGCGATTGCTGATTTGCCCGAAGGCAAGTACAAAGAATCGTTGCTGCAATTATGTACTTTTGCCGTCGAGCGCAATCATTAATGTGTGGAGAATGCTTTGATGCTTTGATGATTTGATGCTAACGACTGAATGCCGCCACCCCGATCTGGAAGCGGTTTAAGCGTTTCTGAAAGTTGATATTGTAGTAATCAAAGCCATAGTCATAGCGGAAGTACAGACCCAATTCATTGCCGATTTTAGGAATCAAGCCGACAATTTCAAAGCGGGTGTTGAGGCGATTCCCCGGCCGTGCCGAGACATTTCGATTCGGATCAACCTGATTTTTTGCGATAAAGTGGTAGCCCAGCCCCAAAGTTTCAGTCAGACGGAATTGGACATGGGTGCCAAAACTGGCAAAATCTTTGCTGTGCAAACCCAGCGTGACTTGTTGGCGCGGGTATTGGTCGCGCTGGAAGGCTTCAAACGTGCCGGCAAAATGTTGTTTTACGCTCAATTGCGCCCAATGTAGCGCATTTTTATTCGTGTCATCGCGGTGATGTGCCGCCACTTCCAGGTAATTGGTATTAAAGCTGCCGCTGCGGGTGTTGACACTGCCATCGGGCAGGGTGCTGTCATCGTCCTGACCGTTGGAATAGTGATGTAAGCCAACGCTATAGTAAGTACGGGCATGCGGTGCCCAGGTCAGGCGCAAACCGGGGTTGAAGCTGGGGGTGCGCACGGGCAGTGAGGATTCGGTGAATTGGCGCACGGCAATGCGCACGGGGGCATCAATCCAAAACATATCGGTGTGGGATTGATCATTACTGGGGTGGATGGAAATATTCTTGACGATTTGCGCTTCGTACAGAAAATTCGAAGCGCTGGTGTCATTTTTCAGGCGCAAGCCGGAACTGACGGTAAAATAGCTCAATTCCTGGTGGTCGAGAATGTCCTGGCGTACTTCGCGGCTCACTCTTTGCGCATCCAGGTCGGCGAAAGTGGGTTTGGGCGCATTCGGTTCGAGTTTGGGCGTCAGTTCAACATAGCAAGCCAGCTTGGCGGCATTGTCTTTCCGGTTCAAGCAATAATTCATTTGTTCTGCGGTGATTTCGTTATCGGGATTGCTATTTGGATTCGGCTTCGGATTGGTGTCGGCGCGGGCATTGCCAGCCATGCTGAAAGCGGCCAGCGTCAGGTAAGAGAGAGTGAGGTAAACAGGATTCATGGCGTGTTGCATCGGGTTGTCCTTCAATTTCATCGATAATAGTTCAATTTTAACCCAATCGGGTGCACGGTTGTGGAAACGAGTGTGCAAATAAGTATGGAAAATCAGCGTGGAAATTAAAAAACAGTATTTGCCGAAAATCGCCAAATTTCAGCCCAAAAAAATCACGCCCTCCAACGAGCAATTGGCGATTCAGTTGGCGACGCAAAAGATCATTTTAATTGATGCCAACGCGGGCGCAGCCAAAACCACAACCCTCGCGCTACGCATGGCCGAATCGCTGGCGCGCGGCGTGGCCCCGGAAGATATGTTGGCGCTGACCGTCACCAGCGCGGCGCAACAGGTGATGCGCCAGCGTCTGAAAGACATTGGTGTACCCGCCGCCGTATTGAAAAAAATCACATGTGAGACTTTTGAAGGCTTGGCGCAGCAGATTTTGCTGCAGATTGAACGCGTCCCGGTGCCGTATTTCGAAGAAGCAGAAGCCTTGATGGCGGTGGCGCTGGATGCGATTCAAAACGTGGCCGACCATTATGGCCGTCGTTATGAGCTGGATATGGCCACCCATAACGTGGCTTTGCATACTTTTTTCATGATGCAAATTGGCATCAAAGCGCGCCTGGCTTTGCAGGTGCATGATTTTTCCGGTTATCAGGATGAAGAAATCGCTCATGTGTTGGGCGTGCCCTTGACCACGTATCTGTGGTTTTTGGAATACGAAAACCTGCGTGATCAGCAGTTTCGTGGTTTTGGCGATGCTGCTTATGATTTGGTGCAAGCGCTCATTGAGCAGCCGGATGCCTTGGCCGGGTTGGCGCAGTATCGGGTGATTGCGGCGGATGAATTGCACGACTTGAACGAAGTCACCTTTCGTATGTTGACGGCGTTAATTCAAGCCAGTGGCGCGTTTTTTTGTGGCGCGGGCGATAAAGATCAAGTGATTTATTCCTGGCAGGGGGCGGATCACCAATATCTGCGCCATCGTTTTCAAACCACCTTTCCCAATTTGGCGACGTATCCGCTAACCAGTTGTTATCGCCACGGCCCGGCCTTG
>JBKJLF010000514.1:0-4014 GCA_046597185.1 Burkholderiaceae bacterium
GATACTAAAGCGAAATTTATCCTTGTCGATTCTGACTTGATTTTGCGCCGCCAAGGCTACCACATCATGTTGTGGATCACGTGCAACCACGATATTGTTTAATTGCTGTACCGGATCAAATTCCGGCTTGGGTGCAGGCGTTGGTGCAGGCGTTGGCACAGGTGTTGGCGTTGCTACCGATGCAGATACAGGTGCAGATACAGGTGCAGATACGGGTGCTGCACTCGCCATGATCGATGCACTGGCTGACGCCACGACAACAGGTATCGATGCAGCAGGCCCAACCGTACTGACTGGGCGCAACAACCACCCTGCCACACCAAGCACGGCAAGCGCGCCCACGATCGCAGGAATTAGCCATGGCTTGCCCGCTTTCGGCGGCGCGGCTACTGGCGCGACCGAAGGTGTTTCGACCGGTGTTCTGATGGGTGGACGCGCATGCACAAGCGTTGGATCATCGTTACCAGCGGGTGTGGGTGTGGGTGTGGTTGTGGTTGTGGTTGTGTGCGAAGTCGCCGCCCCCATATTACTGACCTGCCGAAAATAGGTATTATCCAAACCCAGCAACTCGCGAAATTGTGCCACGCTTTGTGGCCGCTCATGCGGTTGAATCACCAGAGTCGCGTCGATTGCATTTAAAAACTGTTCGCTATATTGGCCCTGCACAATTTTCGCCAAAGGTTGATAGGAATCGACCCCGACCACCCGCTGCACCGCCGACGGCGGCACTTTACCAGTCAAGGCATAATACACGACCGAGGCCAAGGCATATAAATCAGTCCAGGGGCCTTGCAACATTTCGCCAGCAGAACCATATTGCTCAATCGGCGCATACCCTGCTTTTAAAATTACGGTCAGTGCCTGTTCGCGCCCTTCAATCACGCGCCGGGCGGCACCAAAATCAAGCAAAACTGGGCGCTGTCCACCCAACATCAGGATATTGTCAGGCGCAATGTCGCGGTGGTAGCATTGTTTGGCGTGAATAATATCGAGCGCATCCAAAATTTGGCTCAGGAATTCTTTGAGCCACTGTTCACTGGGGCGCTCGCCCATGGTTGCCAACACCGCTTTGAGTGTCGGCGCTTCGTAATACGGCATCACCATATACGCCGTACCGTTATCTTCCCAGAAACGGTACACTTTGACCAAAGAAGCGTGATCAAACTGAGCCAATAAAAGCGCCTCGTTGACGAAGCTTTTTAAGCCGATGCCAAAGGTTTCTGCATGCTCGTCGGCGGTCAGGGTCACGGTCAAACCGTCTGCCCGTTTCGCAAACGAAACTGGCATATATTCTTTTAAGGCGACCACGCGCTGTAAAGAATGGTCATGCGCCAAATACACGATGCCAAAACCACCCACCCCAATGACCTTGGTGATTTCAAATTCACCCAGACGTGTTCCGGTTGGTAGCACATTGCTTTGCGCCTTTGCAGGCGCAGGCGGGGCAGCTGATGCAGAGGCAGCCGCATTGCCTGCGAGCCGGGTTGGCTCGTCATCGTGGATTTCGCTCATAGCGGGCTTTAATCACAGACCATAAAAAATGGCATCGCACCCATTGCGCGTGCCCTCAACATTTTGCAATTCATCGGCCAGTTCAAGCTCAAACAATTCTTCCACCGCGTTCATATAGCTGTTCAAATTGGCAGCACCAATGTAGCGATAGATTTCACCCGCTTCATTTTTGAGGCCAATGACCATTTTCTCTTTTTTTACTTCATCTACCGTAGCTTGATCCAATAATAAATTCGCGACAATCATTTTATCGAAGTCGGCAGCTTTCTTGCCTGTTACACGCGCAGTTTTCACGTTTTTTCCTTTCCAGTCATACCACGCATGGCCCATGCATGGCAAACTTCGCATTATACGTCGTTTCATTGGCAGCTTGCCATTAACACAGTTTATAATCACGGTTTTGCCACATTGGAATCACCATGCCCATGCCTGTCGACATTCCTGCTACGTTATCCCAAGGTGGGGATGGCACTATTGCGCTACTTCAATTTTGCATCCGCTCAGGACAATTGGAGCCGCTGTTTTTATATTTAATCCAGGATTACCAGCAACGCCCCGGCCATTTGGCCGCCTTAACCTTATTCGACCTGTTTTGCGCCAGCAACGCCCCGGCCCGGCTCAGCGTTGCCGAGGTGTTACCGCCCCAAGAATTACGCCTTGCCAGTAGCATCAGCATGTTGCGCCAGCAATGGCAGCAGATGCAACAAGTGCGTGCCGGGCAAGTCATTGATGAGGAGAAAAAACACTTCATCGCACAACCGCAACGCGGCTTGTTTGATACGGTTGTGGCCGCCTTTGGCCCGCGTTTTGAACTCATTGCCAGCCAGTTTGATCCTGGCAAGCGGGTCAACGACAACTTACCCGACGGCAAACTCAGTGCCGGGCAACGCAATTTTGTTAATTTGATGTGGGTGGCAAGGGTGCGGCCACAACTGGCAGCAGCAGGCTTTTGGCGCGTCACCACGCTGGAATAAATTCATCTGGCACGGCTGTTTGGTGATCACGCCGGAATAACGCCACTGCAACAACTCAGCGCCGCAGACTGGGCGGCTAAAAAAATAAGCCACGTCATCCGGGGTATCGGAGGTAGTGGCTTTTTTATTTTAAATAGATTTATATATATTATTTCACGCACAACGCAGTTGGCTATTTTTTCGGCAATTTTAACGTATCATAGCCGCCAAACCAAAATTCAAACGCATCCCGGTTTATCCCGTCTTTACCTGTCCAGAAATCAACCGGATACGCCCAATTCGAACTATGGGATTTGCTTGGCGCAAGACCCGGATTGGTATATTTTGTTAGATAGCCCTTGTGTTCGGCAGTTTCGAGAATACTACAAAAGCCCAGTATTTCCAAAAAGTATCGTGCCTGATCAACGCTTGCCTTAAAGCCTTCGACTTTACGTAGTTGCTTCGCAATATCGGTCGGACTTGCATCCGCATCGGCATGGCTGAGCAGATCAATGATGGCGTTGAAGATAGTAAAATCTACCGCAGTGGGCACAACTTCCGGTAGTGCTGCATGCTGCTTTAGGAAAAATTGGATTTCATAGGGTTCTTTAACAGAAATCATAGAACCAAAACCGAACCTTTGCAGATTCAAACCAGTCAAATCCAAGTGCAGTTTAATTTCCTCAGCGCCACAAATCTTGCAATATTCTGGATAGTTCGTGCCAATATTTGGCTCATGTAAATGTTTCGGCAGCATCTGCATGAATGCGTAGGCCGCTAATCCACTACGGTGATCTAGACGGGTACTGCTCAAGCTAGCCAAAAACAGATTTGTGATATGCATTTTATTTCATTTGTTACAATATTCAAAGCATTTAATTATAGCTTCATCATGACTCATGCTGACGCAATCAAATGCCAACCCACGTTCTTTCATGCATGCCATGTCTTCAGACGACATGCAGTTTTTCGCGACATATGCCTTTTTTCTGTCGTCCAACTGATGGCCACGAGCAACATATCCTTCTGCAAGGACGTTGTATTTCATGAGTAACTTCAAAGCTTTCGCATGGATTGAGTTTTGATTTAACATTTCTTCTTTTTTCCCGCCAATGTTTTACCAGTCATTTCGCTAGGTTTTCGACCTTGTAGATAGTCTTCCCCTGCGCTCATTTTTGCTTCTGCTGCTTTTGAGTTTGGATCAACCCCTTGAATTGCATTACCTCGTACTAGACCACCATTGTCTTTTAAGCGGCCTATAGTGCCCGTTTCGTTGCCGCCGATGCCTTCTATACCTTGGACGGTTATCTTTTTAAGACCTGGTTCGGTAATTTGCGTCATCAAGTCGCCCTCGCCAAACCGTGGGCCGTCTACCCCGACGTTGTTGGCATGCCTACGAGCAACGTCCGCCATGGAAGCGTTATCACTGGCCCGGCCTTGGTAATAAACCGTACCATCGGAGTTTGCCATTATGTAATTCCAATCCCAGCCAAGCGGATCAATCCAACCGGTGGGATTGGGCGCGTACTGGTAGAGGTTATTGCCACCT
>JBKJLF010000525.1:0-12411 GCA_046597185.1 Burkholderiaceae bacterium
TCGAATATGAACTCGGTGTCGGCCTTGCGCGAAATCAGGAAGAAACGTACCGCATCGCGACCGCGCGTCAAGTCGCGTATGCCGTCTTCCGCCGCATCGCCGGCCGACCATTCGACCAGGTCGCGCAGCGTCACATACGAACCGGCGCGTTTCGAGATTTTCACTTCCTCGCCGTTTTTCATCACGGTGACCATCTTGTGCAACACGTAATCGGGATAGCCTTGCGAAATTCCGATATCGACCGCCTGCAAGCCGGCGCGCACGCGCGCGATCGTGCCGTGATGGTCGCTGCCCTGCACGTTGATGACTTTTTTATAACCGCGCTGCCATTTGGTGATGTGATAGGCAACATCCGGCACGAAATAAGTAAACGTGCCGTCCGATTTTCTCATCACGCGATCTTTGTCGTCGCCGTAGTCGGTGGTGCGCAGCCACAGCGCGCCGTCCAGCTCGTAGGTTTTGCCCGAATCAATCAATGCCTTGACGGTGGCATCCACTTTACCGTCGGTATAGAGCGAGGATTCGAGGAAGTAGTTATCAAATTTGACGCCAAAGGCTTGCATGTCGATATCTTGCTCATTGCGCAAATACGCCACCGCAAATTGCCGTATCGATTCGGGATCGTTAATATCGCCCGTGCCGGTGACGGGCACGCCATCGCTGGCGCACACCGTCTTTTTGGCCATAAAATCGGCCGCGATATCGGCGATATAGTCGCCGTTATAGGCACTTTCGGGCCAAGCCGCATCACCCGGACGCAAACCTTGCAATCGCGCCTGCGTGGAGTTGGCGAGTGTGGCGATTTGTACCCCGGCATCGTTATAATAAAATTCACGCGTAACCTGATAGCCTTGCGCCTCAAATAAAGATGACAGCGCATCACCCAAGGCGGCTTGGCGACCGTGCCCGACATGCAGCGGCCCGGTAGGGTTGGCAGAAACAAATTCGATGATGACCGATTTACCCGCGCCGCTGTTGCTGTGGCCAAATTTTTCGGCTTCGCGTTGAATGGTATGCACCACCGCCTGTTTGGCATGCTCGCTTAAACGCAGGTTGATAAAACCCGGCCCGGCGATTTCGGCACTGGCTAATAAATCATTCACGCCTGCCTGACTCATGATGCCATCCACCAAAGTTTGCGCCAGTGCGCGCGGGTTGGTTTTGAGCGCTTTGGCAAGTTGTAGCGCGACATTGCAGGCCACGTCGCCATGGGTGGGGTCACGCGGGCGCTCCAGCGTGACGTGGTTGGGCAAGCCAGCGGCACTCAGGTCGGCAGCACTCAAAACGGGGGCCAGAACCGTTTGGAACAGGGCGATAATTTCTTGTCTTTGATGGGCTAGCATGGGCAATATTCAAAAAACGCAGGTTTGGACGCAAAAAAACAATCAAGCGCCATTATACTGGTTTGCCCGCAGAATGCGCGCCGGATGGCGAATTGCGGTATGGCACCCGGCTCAGGGCTTGGAAGCTGAACTCGCAGCACTCGCAGCATTCGCCGCTGCCGTACTGGCAGTGGCTGCATCGAATCCGGGGCCATTGGCAAGAATCAAACGGTAACGTGTCATGATTGCATCGTATTTAAGGCCGATTTTCACCATTTCAGCTTCCAATGACTCTTTGGTTCTGGTCTCAAATAAAATGGATTTATCCGCTTGCATTAATTTGGCTTTCAAGTGGCTTGGAACCAGGGCATTTTTCTCGGTCAGGGCAGTAATTTCGGCTTGCGCCACTTTGCGCCGGGCCAAGGCGGCATTTTGTTCGGTGACAGCAATGGAAATATTGTTGCGAATTTGGTTGAGTGTACGCTTGCGCTCGGTATCAATCTGTTGTTCGTTTTGATAGGTGGCGAGTAAGCCAACGTCGCGCCGCCGTATTTCGGCCGCTGTCTCTTCGTCGACCCGGCGCTTGGCCTCCGCTTCTTTTTTCAATTGGCGTTGTTCAGGCGTGAGGGGCGCGGGTATTTCGCGCTTGACTGTACCGGAGCCGTTTAATTCTTTCACCGCACGGTTGGCGCATTCGGGAATCGGCCTGTCTGACGTAATGGTGCGGCCAGAAGCATCTTTACACATAAAGATCTCGGCCTGCGCCAAATGGGGCAAGCATGCCAAAACGGCACCAGCAAGCAGGCCCGTAACACGGGGCTTGCGTTTAATCGATTCCATAACGATCACGATATTTCCTTACTGCATCGGCATATTGGGCCAGTTCTGGCCCGGTGTTTGCGAGATAGTCAAATAAATCAGTCAAATTAGCGATAGACAACACGGGAATATTATACGCATTACTGACTTCCTGTACTGCAGAATGTGGCGATAAGGCATCATTTTTTCCAGAACGCTCCATCCGATCCAGCGCAATCAAGACTGCACACGGGGTCGCACCGGCTGCACGGATCATTTCGACCGATTCGCGCACCGAGGTGCCGGCAGAAATCACGTCGTCGATAATCACCACCCGACCTTGCAATTTTGCCCCGATCAAGTTTCCGCCTTCGCCGTGGTCTTTGGCTTCTTTGCGGTTAAACGCAAAGGCAGTATTACGTCCTTGCGCGGCCAGTGCCACGGCGGTGGCCGAGGCCAGGGTAATGCCTTTGTAGGCCGGGCCAAATAACATATCGAATTCAACGCCGGAATCGATCAGGGTTTGCGCATAAAACTGTGCCAATTTACCCAACACCGCGCCATCATGAAATAAGCCCGCGTTAAAAAAGTACGGTGACAGGCGACCTGCTTTGGTGACAAATTCACCAAAACGCAACACACCGGCGGCGACGGAAAAGGCAATAAACTCTTGGCGAACGGTATTCAAGTGAACCTCATGCTCGGTAAATGGTGTAGAAAGCTGTATTTTATAGTGAATCGGTTATGCTATACCCTTTTTCAGCGCCCTTTTTTGCAGAACTTAACACAACATAAACACAATACAAACACAACATAAGCACAACATAAGCACAACACATTATGACCAGAATTATTTCCGCCAATTTGAACGGTATTCGTTCCGCCTCCCAAAAGGGTTTTTTTGAATGGATGGCACAACAAAACGCTGATTTTGTCTGCGTCCAGGAACTCAAAGCCCAAGCGGGCGATATGAGCGATGCCATGCACAACCCGCCCGGTTACCATGGGCATTTTCATTATGCCGAGAAAAAAGGCTATTCCGGGGTGGGCGTGTATAGCAAACAAAGGCCGGATCAAGTGATCATTGGCTTTGGCCATCCTGATTTTGATGCCGAAGGGCGTTATGTGCGCTGCGACTTTGGCAATTTGACCATTATTTCGGTATATTGCCCGTCTGGCTCGTCCTCGCCCGAGCGCCAGGCGGCCAAGTTTGTGTTTATGGAAGTGTTTTATCCGCATTTGCAAAGCTTGCATGCAAGTGGGCGCGAGGTAGTGATTTCGGGCGACTGGAATATCGCGCACAAAGAAATCGATTTGAAAAATTGGAAGGGTAATCTCAAAAATTCCGGATTTCTGCCCGCAGAGCGCGCCTGGATGACGCAAATTTTTGATGAAATCGGCTATGTGGATGTGCATCGCACATTGGATCAACGTCCCGAGCAATACACTTGGTGGAGTAATCGCGGTCAGGCCTGGGCCAAAAATGTCGGGTGGCGCATTGATTACCAAATCGCCACGCCAGGTATCGCGAGTCTGGCCACACAGGTATCGGTGTACAAGGATCAACGCTTTTCTGACCATGCGCCCCTGCTCATTGATTATGCTTGATTTGGCCAACCCACGCGGCCAGGCGAAATTAGAAGGCAACCTCACAATACCGAAAACGCACTTGGACTATCTGACACTCGCAGTGTAGAATGCCCATTCCACATGGAAAAGGATCATCATGCAACATGAAAATTTTTGGCTCGATGCCAGCGACGGCACCCAGCTCTACGTCAATCGTTGGTTTAATGACGCCGCCCCAAAAGCGATTCTCATGATTTCCCATGGCATGGCCGAACATAGCGCTCGCTATGCGCGTCTGGCGCAGGCCTTGGTGCCAGCAGGCTTTGCGGTGGTGGCGCACGATATCCGTGGGCACGGCCAAACTGCCAAAAACGGCGCTTTGGGCCACTATGCCGATCATGATGGCTGGAACAAGGTGGTGGGCGATTTAGCCAGTGTGAACAAATACATCCGCAAGAAGTATCCCAAGACCCCGATTATCCTGTTGGCCCATAGCATGGGTAGTTATATTGGCCAAGCTTATTTAATGCAATGCGGTAAGCACATTCAAGGTGCGATTCTCTCTGCCTCCAATTACGCGTCGATAGCACGCTACCGTCAGGCCAAACTGTTTGCCCGTTTCGAAGCATGGCGGCAAGGCCCCAAAGGCTATAGCGCGCTACTGGAGTATCTGTCCTTTGGCACATTCAACAATGCCTTCAAACCCAACCGCACCCCGTCCGACTGGCTCAGCCGTGATACCGCTGAAGTGGATAAATACCTCAATGATCCACTTTGCGGCTTTCGTTGCAGCAACCAATTATGGCTCGACTTGTTGGATGGTTTGCAATTCATTACTGCGCCTGACAACCTGAAAAAAATCAAGAGCAATCTGCCTTTGTTGATCATCGGCGGTGCCAATGACCCGGCCATTAAAGGCGATGGAATCAAGAAGCTGGCCGATGCTTTGAGCGCGGCGGGGGGCAAGCGGGTGCAAACAAAGGTTTATCCCGAAGCGCGGCATGAGCTACTCAATGAAACCAATCGCGACGAAGTGACTCGGTTTTACATTGAGTGGCTAAATCAGTTTTAGCCACGCCCACGCGCATCGCCTGCATCGGTAGGCACCGGGACAGCTTATTCCGATTCGGGTCGCCCCCTCCTGTGCACCAACTTTAAATGGGGTGCGGGTGTTGGGTTTGATTCGGGTTTGGTTGGCTGCTGCATGGTGGCCAACACATCCGGGGGCAGCCAGGTCTTCAATTGCTCAATATAGTCCGCTGCTTCATGCATCATTTTTTGGTAAAAATGAATTTGTGCCACGGTTTGGATATTGTGCTCGATGGTTTTACTGACCCGGTTATTCATGGAGCGCGCATAGATACCAATCACAGCCAAACCGCTACCCGCCATCAGGTATTCGGGCCAAGGCATTGAGCAGCTTGCCAGCCAGCGCACCAAAACAGCCCCCCCGATTGCCGTCAACAGCACCATCACTTTGGCACCCGGGCCGGGGCGCGGCATTTCCTGAGACGGTTTGGTAAGCCAACCCAGCAAACCAAAACGTGGCCACTCAATATAGCCCGAGCCGAGATGATTGGGAATAACCCAAAACAGCCGCACCAGTTGCATGATGTAGACCCAAATAAAGAATGGCTTGGCGATTTCCGTTGAGATTCTGGTGTACCAAGGGTGATTGAAAAAATAAAGACCCAGTAGACCGCAAAAAAATAAGGCTTCAAATACTTGCAAATCAATAACATCTCTTGTGACTGAAACATGCTTAAACTGCCACATTATTGCGATGCAAATCAATTCCAGTCCGATCAAAGCCACCAGCCGCCAATAGTTCAGAGGAAGAGGTTCTAAACTATGGGGCATGGTCAAAATAAAAAGGCAAATAATAACCCCCCAGCAAGCAAAACGGCAACCGACATCGGCTGCCAGCAAAGGGGATTTGAGCGGTTGATCCATATTAGAATTCCTGCAAAAAATATCATCACACGCGCTAGCGCCTTAATCGCCCGTTTTCCACGCCCAAACGCGACGATTAAGCTTAAATAATTAGCGCACTATTTTGGTGCCGGCGGTAGTGGCACGTCTCCACTAACAGTTGGATAAACATCATTCACCGGATTACCCGTCAAATGATGTTCAACCGCCAATACTGCCACTGTAGGTAATAAAACGAAATCAAACATATAACACCTGTCATAGTAAATTGAGGAGCTATCATTATATTCGCCCCGCTCAAGCTATGATAGTGTCGCTTCGCACGTATTTTATCCTGATGTCCGACATGCCCAACTATTACATGTGTTTACACTACGTACCTTCCTCCTTGTGCTGTAATCGCCACAGCATTTGCAGCAATTTACGCTGATCGCGGGGACCCAGTTCTCGAAAACCACTTACCAGCGTGATTTCGTTGGGTGTTTGCCTAGGTGGTGGTAACGCTTGCATGGCAGCAAGCAAGCGTTTGGCACCGTCAAACGGTTCTGGATTGGTGGGCTGCTTGCCGCTATCCTGCGCTTGCCCTGTGATCAAATACATGATATCGACCCCCGCTGCCATCAAAGCCATGAGGAATTTAAAGCTCGGCGGGGTATCGCCCAATTCATAAGCGGCGGCCATACGGCGTGAAATCCCCGTAATGTTGGCGATGTCATCATAAGTCCAGCCGAGTTGATGGCGCACTTCGGTCAAGCGCTGCGAAAATTCACGATGATCCATGTTGTCTCCCCCTGTGCCACAAACAATACAAACGGCTTTTTGGCAGTTTAACACTTGTCAGCCTGTCATTACACAAACAAAGCATTACACACGATTACATCGATGGCGATAAGATAATTCATGTCATTTTGATAAATTTTTTTAAAACTGCCATTTCTGTAAAAATAAATAAATAAATTTTGCGATTTCTTGTATTCGCCCCCACAATAGAATCAACAATTCATTCAAATAGTCAAACTCACAATTCTGCATATGAACCATTTACGTGACATCGCCGAGATTCGCATGGGCTACACTTTTCGGGGCAGCCTGAAAGAGAGCACCCAGGGCAATACGGCCATCATTCAAATGAAAGATGCTTCGCAAGATGGCGTGGCGCAACTGGAACAGTTCGCCCGGACGCAGCTTGATCAATTCCCCGAGCATTATTTACTACGCCCTGGTGATTTGATCTTTCGTTCGCGCGGCTTGCTCAATACCACCGCATTGATCAACCAACCTTTGGCGCGCACGATTTGTATTGCGCCACTGATGTTTATCCGGGTAACGGCACCGGACATCATCTTGCCAGCCTATTTGCAATGGTTTATTAATCTGACCAGTACCCAGGAAAAAATGAGCGCCTACGCCCGTGGTGCCACGGTGCGTATGATTCCGGCAGAATCGATGGAGGGTTTGGAAGTGGTGCTACCAACGCTTGAACGTCAAGCCAACATTGTCGCCACAGTTGAGATGAATCAACAAATTCTGGCGCTCGAAACAACCCTGGCAGACAAACGAAAACGCTACACCGAAGAGGCATTGTTGCAATATGCTAAAGGTGTCAATACGAAGGCATGATCATGATGACGAGCAACCAAATCCATGCTGATGTCTGGGCCGCCTGCGAAGCGTTTCGCGGCGATATGAGCTTTGTACAAAGCCGCGACTACGTGTTGGCGCTGGTATTTGTAAAATATATGAGTGACGCCTGGCATGATTTATTGGCGCAAGTTCAAACGGATTTTGAACAGGATGATGAGCGAGTCAATCGCCGCATCACGCGCGCCCGTTTTACGCTACCGCAGGTGGAAGTGCGCGACATCACCGGCCAAATCGTGATCGACCGCTTTTTGGCCGATATCTACAGCCTCAATATTCGGCGCGAACAAGCCAATATCGGCGAAATGATTGATCGCGCGCTGGCGGAGTTGGAAAAAAACAATCATCCCAAACTTGACCGGGTCTTTCATCACCTCAGTTTTAATACCGAAGCCGTACTGGGTAGCGGGCCACGGCGCAATGAGCGCTTGCGCCAATTTTTATCGTTTCTGTCATTTCTCAATTTGCGCGGGCAACCGGGTGCTTGTGCCGCCTTGTTTTTGTTTTTGATTGAGCGTTTTGCCATTGAAGATGAAACCACCCCCGAAACGCCACGTCAAATGGCGCGCCTGTTACTGCGTTTGGCCAACCCTTGTCCGGGCGAGCAAATCGCCGACCCGGTAGCGGGCAGTGCTTGCCTCTTGCTGGAGAGTTTATACACCAATGGCGGCCCGTTTGGTTTGTTTGGGCAAGAGGCCTCGCGCAATCTGTGGGCGATTGCCCGGATGAATTTATTTATCCATGAGCAAGATGATGCAACATTACTGCTGGGAGAATGTTTACGCGCGCCCCAATTGCTGCAAGGGAAGCAATTACAACAATTTGATGTGGTGCTGGCCAACCCACCGCAGCGCCTCGACCCTTGGTTGTTGGGCCGTGCCGATCAGGATGCCTATGGTCGCTTTTGGCGCGGCGCACCGCCCAAGAGCCGGGCTGATTACGCTTACATCAGCCATTTTTTGGCCATGACGCGCGCTGGCCGTGGCCGTTTGGCTGTGATTGTTCCGCAAGGGATATTGTTTCGCGGTGGTGCCGAGGGGCGCATCCGCCAACAAATTTTGATGGAAAATTCGCTCGATGCGGTGATCACCTTGCCGCCGAATGTATTGCCCCATACCACCCTGCCGATGGCGGTGTGTTTATTCGACCGCTCCCGCGAGGCGGGCGGCGCACGCGCCCATGTGCGCGATGTGCTGTTAATCGACGCCAGTCTGGGCGTGGCTCCGAATAAAAATCTCAGCCTCTTGAGTGCCAGCCAAGTCGATCAAATCATTGCCGAGGTCATGTTGCGCCAAAGCCAGGGCCAGCGCAGCTATCTGGCGGGCATCGATGAAATTGCCGCCAATGATTATGATTTGAATTTACCGCGCTATTTGTTTGACCGCCAGAAAAACGCACAACGTAATTTAACTGAGGAATTGCGAGAAATTGGAGAATTGGAAAAACAATTGCACCACATACGAAATCAGATGATGCAGCAATTGGAAGCATTGGTCCCATAAACAATAAACAATAAACAGCCAGCCGTCACATCCATGCTCGTATGTTAGGATGCAGCTTCTTTCTCCATTTGTTCGCCATCTCTTAGTCGATATCGATTGCAGGATCACAACATGAGCGATGCTTTTCGCAGCGACGAATTATTTGCTTGCCATATCCCGGCCATTGAGCTGCTCATCAAACTGGGGTATCAGTTCTTGACGCCAGAGCAAACACTGGCGGCGCGCGGTGGGCGGCAAGATGGGGTGTTGCTCGATGAAGTGGTGCGCCGACAATTGCCACAAATCAATCGAATCGTTTATCTGGATCAAGACTATCCATTTAGCGAAGCGAATTTGGCCACCGCCTTCGACAAATTAAAAGACCTGGAAGACTTCGGTTTGGCCGCCAATAATGCGGCATTCTATCAATTAATGGTCATGGGTTTGACCCTGAAACAAGCAGTACAGGGTGACCATAAAGGCTATGCCTTTCGCTATATTGACTGGGAGCGGCCAGAAAAAAATCTGTTTCATTTGGTGGCTGATTTTGTCATCGACCAACCACCGCAGCGCCAGCATAAAAAGTTTGATCTGGTGTTATTTGTCAATGGCATTCCCTTTGTGGTGATGAAATGCCTGGCTCCGCGCTGCCAAATCGATCTGGCACAAGATTTTTTACAACACGCACAAAATGAGCGGCATGCTGCGCATCTGTTCAATTTTGCCCATTTTATGCTGGCTTTAAGCGGGCGCGAAGCCACTGTGGCCGCAGTGGGGCGACATACGCCCTTGTGGTCGGTTTGGCGCGAAGCGATACCGGACGAAGCGTTGCAAGCCTTTCACACCCAGGTGCTGAGCCAATCAAATAAAGTGGCATTGTACGATTTGGCGCAGGCACGACTGGGCGTGCGGGCGCAGCAAGAACGGGCAATTTATCAAACCGCTTATCGCGCTTCCCGGCAAGATCAAACCTTGTACGCCATGTGTCGCCCCAAACGCTTGCTGGAACTGGTACGTGAAGCTACGTTGTTTGATGCCAGCGAGCGCAAGCTGGCGCGTTGGCAGCAGTATTTTGCCGTGCAGCGGGCACTCAAACAGGTGCGTCAGGGGCAAGAAAATGGACAACGCCAAAGCGGCATCATGATCCATGCCGAAGGTTCGGGCAAATCCTTATTGATGTTGTTTTTTGCGCGGCAATTGGCGCTCACACCGGATTGCCAACAAGCGCGCATCGTCCTGATTTCTCAAGAGGCCAATTTGGGCGAACAAATTGGCAATTCCTTTGGCATTTGCCCGATGCAGCCACAGCGGGTGCATTCTTCGCGCAAATTATTGCAAGCCATTGCCAATGAGACGCCAAAAATTATTTTCAGCTTACCGTATATCATCACGTCCGCTTCCGGCACCAGGCTCAATCGCAGCAGTTCGAGCCAAATCTTCTTTTTAATCGACGAAGATCATCGTCAGGCTTTGGGCAGCTACGATTTGGTATTGCGCGAGATGTTTCCCAATGCCTGTTATGTGGGTTTTAGTGGCACGCCTTTGCAGCGCCATGAACGGCAACTTCCCATTTGGACGAAATGGGCCAAATTGATTCGACGGTTATCACCTCAAAAGATTCGATCCGCGCAGAAAACGCGAGCGCCGCCTTTGATGCGGTCAGTTTGGCCGAACATGCGTTGCTGAACCAATATTGGCGCAAACTATTCGAGCCGTATGGCAATGAAGATGCGTTTGGGCATCAAATGCAGCAACAATTTATTAGTCAGGAAAAGCCGGAATTGATCATCGTCGTTAATCAGTCCTATTCGCAGCTTGATTCGGCCACTCATTCGCCCAATAATGCGGTTTTGTACTTGGTCTGCAAACTATCGGGCCAAACCTTTTTGCAAGCCGTGGCCAGTGTTGGCCAAACCGCGCCGGACAAACCCAAACCGTATGGCCATGTGGTCGAATACCTCGATGAAGCCAATGCCGTCGCCCTGCAAACCGGCTCTGGCTCGATGAGGCATCCTGCCTTGGTGAAAGTATCCATGAATTAAAGCGTTATCACAAGCGAGTATTGCCAGAAATGCGTTTGTGATAGCGTTGCACGGGACTATTTGTGGTTTGTGCCAAATTAGTGGCTGCCTGCGCCAGATTTTTCGGCGAGTGCGTTGCTGAAATGGCGCATGTTGGTGTGCATTGGCTGAATCATGTAATTTGGCTATTGTCGCGCCAGATGGTTTTGCTTATACTTAAGCAGCGTTGATTTTGCTGCTCAAAAAGCGGATCAAAATCAAGCCAACCTAATCATATGAACAGCAAAAATTATACAAAGTGATAACTATTTTTTAGGATAATAATGATAACAGCAACTACCCCCATGGAAGCACCGACGCTGGCCCGTTACGCCAAGTGCATTGAGGTTTCCAAGCGCATTAACTGGCATATTGATAAAGATATTATCCGTGAGCGCCGTTTTGATTTCAGCAAAAAATTTTTGCCTGATGGTTTATCGCAGGTCAACCGTATAGATTTTCTGACGGATGATGAACGTCGTTTGCTAAGCCAGGTGCAAGGCCGCACCTACGCCAATATGTTTGGTTTGGTGGAGCGCTTTATTGCTACAAAAATGTTGGAAGTGAGCCGTGACCATTGTTTTGGTGAGCAAGTGGCACTGGAAGCGATTGTGCGCTTTGTTGATGAAGAACTGAAGCATCAGGAATTATTCCGCCGCATTGAGTTATTGGTGGCCGAGGGCATGCCCGAGGGGTATAGTTTTGCATTCCAGCCCAACGATGTGGCGCGCGCCGTGTTGGGTGCCTCCACCTGGGGGGTTTTGGCGTTAACTTGCCATCTGGAATTATTTACCCAGGCACACTATAAGCAAAGTATTGCGTCGGATGATCAATTGTCCGAGTTGTATAAAGATGTTTTCTTGTTCCACTGGCGTGAAGAATCGCAACATGCGATTTTGGATGAGCTGGAATGGCAGCGTGAAGACGCCAAGCTGGACGAAGCGGCGCGCGATACCGGGGTCAATGATTTAATCGGTCTGGTGGGCGCAGTCGATGAGATTTTGCAAGGCCAGTCGGTGGCCGATGTCGATTACTTTATCCGCATTGCCGGGCGCGAGTTTAGTGCCGATCAGCGTGCCAGCATGAACGAATCGTTATTGAAGGCTTATCGCTGGCAGTATATTGTTTCAGGGGTGCAAGACCCGCATTTCAGCAAGTTGCTGGGTGAGATGATTACGCCTGCACAGTTGTTGCGTATTCAAACGGCTTTGGGGCCTTTGTTGCAATAAAGTAACCGTTTTGTAGGGTGGGCACGGGGTGCCCACCCTACGATTTTCACGCCGCCTGCTTCAAGCCTGGCCGGGCTTGGCGATGGTACAAAAATTCCAGCACGCCCGTGCGGCAGGCCAGGTATTGCGCATCTTGCGCCAGCGCCACCCGATCCCGTGGGCGCGCCAGTGATAAGCAAGGCTTGCAGATAGCCACTAATAACCGGGTTGCCCAATTGCCCGACAGCGGCGAACCACGGGCGCAATTGTTCGCGCTGCAATGCGTCATTTTTGACATTGGCTTTCCCCAAGCTTTCGCGGGCTTTTTTGCTTTTTGCCGGGTTGTTTGTGATGATATCAGCATAGGCCGGATTGGCGGCGCACCAGTTCGGGCAGGCTT
>JBKJLF010000631.1:0-10843 GCA_046597185.1 Burkholderiaceae bacterium
TTGAAATTTTCGCTTGTCAAACAACAGCAATAAATCAAACGGGTTATACACCGAATCGCCCAGCCAATTGTAGCCATTGTACCAACGGCGCATTTTTGCCCGGTCAAGCCCCGCCAGCTCCGGCGCAAACACAGTATCAATATCGGCCTCGGTGTAACCACACAGGGCAGAATAACGCGGATCAAGGCTGATGTCGTTCAGGTTGTTCAAACCCGAAAACAGATTGACCTTACTGAATTTGGAAACCCCGCTCATCATCACAAAATGAATATCCGCATCGCTCGATTTTAACACCGCATAAAAGTTTTTCAAGGCTTCGCGCATGGCCAGCACGGTGTTGCTTTCGGCGATATTGTCAAGCAGAGGCTTGTCATATTCATCCACCAGCACGACCACGCGTTGCCCATACTTTTGCCGGGTGCGGCGTAAAAGCTCAGCAAATTGGCTGGCGATGCTTTTGCGGCTGCAAGTTACGCCCAAGCGTTCGCGGTTGTCTTCCAGCGTATCCAACATCTTTTCTTCCAGCGCCACACGCGATTCGAGAACGCCATCACCAAAGGTAATCACCACTACCGGGTAGTGCCGCGTCCAGTCCCATTTGTCGGCAATAAACAAACCCTCAAACAGCGCATGGTTGCCTTCAAATAATTCTTTCAGGGTGTCCAGAAATAGGCTTTTGCCAAAACGCCGTGGGCGGGATAGAAAATAGTACCCGGCCCCACGCGTTAATTGCCATGCGAACGCGGTTTTGTCAACGTAGTAGGCGTTTTGCTCGCGTATTTTGGCAAAAGATGCAATGCCAATCGGCAAAACACGGCGCGTAGTGCTTGAGATTAGAGTTTCTGACATGGTTGCAGCATGATTTTGTACTGGAGTGTCGCAAGTATAGCGAAGAAAACGTCAAAAATGGTAGGCTGCACCACAGTAAATTAACTAATCCGGATTATTCTTTGACATATCAATTTATTTAGTTATACTTTCTCGCTTGACCAACCTTTTCTATGGATGCGGTTTGGGTGCTTGTTCACAAAGCTGCGCACAAAGCTGCGATATTTCACAAATGACTACCTCCTCTTCCATCAATGCCACCGTTGTTGTTAGTGCCATCGATATCGCTGGCAAGCCTTGGTACAACAATTTTACCGAACACCCGACCAGTGTTTCATATGACGGACATCTCGTCGCATTTTCCACCAGTGCGGCGTTAGAGGCGGGCGATACCAATGGTCAAACGGATGTTTATGTAAAAGACCTCAATACCAATACCACCCGCCGTGCTTCGGTCGCTGCAGATGGTACACAAACCAATGGCGCGAGCGGCTCGGTTTCGCTCTCGGCAGATGGGCGCTATCTGGCTTTTACCAGTGACGCCAGTAATTTGGTGGCGGGTGACACCAATCAAGCCATGGATGTGTTTGTCAAAGACTTGCAAACCGGCACAGTGCGTCTGGTTTCAGGCAATAATGGCAGTAATGGCAGTATTGGCAGTATTGGCAATGCTGTGAGTAACCAAGCCGTGATTTCGGCTGATGGTCATTTTGTTAGCTTCGTTTCCAGCGCCACCAATTTGGCCTCGGGCACAATTGTCGGGCAGAGTAATGTGTATCTGAAAAATTTGGATACGGGCGCGCTCTCGGTCGTCTCCAGTTCCAGCACCGGCACCGTGAGCCAAAGCGCCGCTGCCGGTGACCCGTCGATTTCGTCCGATGGCCGCTACGTTGCTTTTTCCAGCGCCGCCACGGATTTGATCGCCGACTCCGGCACCAGTGCTTTGCGTACCTATGTGAAAGATACCCAAACCGGCGCGATACGCTTTGTTGTTCCGACCGATATTTCTGCCACTAACCCGCAGCTCTCGGCAAACGGGCAGCAAGTGGCATTGAGCACCGTTTTCAATTATTCCAGCCTGGATACCAATAGCGCGCTCGATGGCTATTTGCGCAATACACAAACGGGCGATTCGCGGCAAATTTCCCCCTCTGATATACCCGGCAAAAGCCATGGCACTGCGACTGAAACCTCGATTTCAGCCGATGCCACACGCGCCGTATTTACGGGTTTGTTTGCTGATTTTGTCGGAAATCAGGATTCAGTCCTTCCCCAGGTGTATGTGCGTGACCTCAACACAGGCGTTATCGTCAATTTGAGTCAGGCTGTGAATGGCGCTGCTTCGACCATCACGAGTAGTAACCCCATCATTTCGGGCGACGGCAAGTCAGTCGTGTTTGTGAATAATGCAGCCCAAGCGGGCGCTAACGGGAGCATTGTCAAGGTTGCGCTACCCGATGTCTTGAGCGGCGTTGTCGGCAATGACAGTTTTGATGATCGTGGTTCAGCAGACCAATCTTTTGGCGGCGGCACGGGGGATGATTTATATGTCGTCAGGAATGCGGCAACTCAGGTCAATGAAGTAGCAGGGCAGGGTAATGATCGGGTGGTGAGTTTGGTCAATAACTATACCTTGCCGCTGAATGTGGAACAGTTGACCCTGGGTGGCAGTAGTAGCTTGCACGGCATTGGCAATGTGCAAAATAATATGCTGCGCGGCAATGGTAATAGCAATTTGCTGGAAGGCCTGGATGGCAATGATTCATTCTTGTATAGCGGCGGGAATGATACGTTCGATGGCGGCGCAGGTATCGATACGGCTGTGTATCTGACAAGGACGCGGGATGAAGCAACGATAACTCATGGCACAACAGGCCGTTTTACTGTGCAGTTATCCGGCCAAACCGGGTCGGATGCTTTGCTGAATATGGAGCGTGTTCAGTTTTTTAATAAAAGCGTGGCACTCGATATTGACGGTGCCGCTGGCCAGGCTTTCCGTCTGTACCAAGCTGCTTTTGGTCGCGCGCCGGACTTGGCTGGTTTGGGCTATTGGATTAGCCGTATCGATGCGGGTACGCCTTTGGTCGATGTTTCCAATGGCTTCATTGGCTCAAACGAATTCAAATCTTTGTATGGTGTCAACCCGAACCATACCCAAATTGTGGGTCAGTTGTATCAAAACGTGCTGCACCGCGCACCTGATGCAGGCGGCGAGGCGTATTGGGTCGGTGTGCTGGACAGTAATCCGGGAGCAGTGCCGGAAGTGTTGAAGCAGTTTAGCGAAAGCCTTGAAAACAAAACCTTGTTAGTGGGCGCAACACAAAACGGCATTGACTATATTCCCTTTGCCTGAAGTTTCGTGGCTTGATGTTGGCATAAACAGTGTGGGAGTTGGCGATGAGCGATCAATCAGATAAACCGCAACGCATCGGCATTTTGGTGTTTGATGATTTTGAACCTCTTGATGTTTGGGGTTTTATCGAAGCATTTTCGATAGCCCGCTTTGAGGGGGACCAGTATGCTGATACCGATCATTTACCCTTTGAAGTGGTACTTATTTCGAATCAGGAAGGGCAGACGGGTTCGCTCGGTGGGCCACGGCCAGTGAAGAGTTTTAACGGGCCAAGGGTTGCGCCTGATTTGTTTCGCAATCAGGCACTGGATCAGCATTTTGATGTGTTAATGGTGCCCGGCGGTTGGGGGATTCGATCCATTCTCGCCAGTAGCGAGCGCTTGCATAGCGTGGTGACGTGGTTACGTGCGATGGATGGGCGGGTCGATCTGGTGGCCTCGGTGTGTACCGGGGCGGCGCTGTTGGCGCGCGCTGGCTTACTGGATAATCAGGCTGCCACCACCAATCAAGCTGCGTTTGAAATGGTGGCGGCCCAAGGCCCGCTGGTGCATTGGGAGCGCAATGCGCGCTGGGTGGATGCCGGACGCCATGTTACCTCGGCGGGCGTATCGGCGGGCACCGATATGGCGTTTTACCTGGTGCAGCGTTTGGCCGGGCAGGCGGTGGCTGAGGCGGCGGCCAAGGCGGCGGAATATAACTGGCAGCGCGATCCTTTGTCATCAAGCCAGTAAGTTGTGATCATCGATAATTCGGGAGTTCCTATGCGTTATCCATGGCTGGGTTTGGTTTTTGCGCTGGTTCTTGCGCTGGTTCTTGCGCTGGTTCTTGCGTTAGGTATGGAGGTTTCAGCCCAAACGCTCACGCTGACCACCGAAGATTATCCGCCGTTTAATATCGTCGATGCCAAGACTGGCGTGGTCACTGGCGTGGCAACTGAAAAAGTTCAAGAGTTAATGCGGCGCGCCGGGGAAAGTTATACCATCGCGCCCTTTCCTTGGAGCCGTGCTTTCCAGATGGGGCAAAAAATTCCCAATACCTGTGTGTTTTCCACCACGCGCACACCCGAGCGCGAAAGCCTGTTTAAATGGGTGGGGCCACTGGTGAATAATCGCTGGGTCGTGCTTGCGCGCCTTGGCGATGCAAGGAAGCCAAAAGTATTGGAAGACTTGCGCCCCTTTGTCTTGGGCGGCTACCGCTCGGATGCGGTGGCAGACTATTTAAAGCTACATGGTTTTAAAGTGGAAGTGGCCCATAGTGATGGCGATAATCCACGTAAATTGCTGGCAGGTCGTTTCGACTTCTGGGCCACGGGTGAGCTGTCCGGCTGGACCATTTTAAAAAGCCAAGGTCTACAAGACCAATTTGTTCAATTATTCGCCTTTAATCAGACTGAGCTATACCTTGCCTGTCAGAAAGAAATGGCGCAAGAGCGGATTGATCGGTTCAATGAAATTTTGAAAGAAATGGAGCGCGATGGCACGGTCGTAGCGATTGAGAAAAAGTATAAGTAGGAAAAAGTGAAATTTGTTGATTGACTTGAGCCAGACATTTCTTCCCCGAAATCAAATTTTCATAAAAATAATCAAAGTAGTTCTCCTCGCCACATTTTCAACTGCCAGATGCGATTGTTACCTGATGAGTGGCTATTTTTTGTCAAACTCTGGTAAAAATCTGCACGATTTGATTGCGCGTTTTAATTCCATACGGTAATATAACTCTTCAATATACAGGCAGAGAATCAAAAGTTCGAAGCGTGTTGTTGTGTTTCTGACTTCCATCATAAAAGGGAAATGGGTCACGAGAAAGGTGATATTGGGCACTGATTGGTTAATGTGTCGAATTCTTTTTTATTGTTAATAGGCAATATTATGTTTGCTTTATTTGCTTAGGAGTGCTAATGAAATTCCCCATTCTTTTTCTGTTGTGCGGCGTAATCTCTACCGCTCAGGCTGCTGCGCTCGCTGCTGAACCAATTCGTGCTCGTTACACCATCATTGCCGATAATGGTTCCGATGTGGCCCATCATTCCGCCAATCGTGATACGGCGCAACATTTGCTTGTCACTGCCAACGATCTTTTGCGCAAATCGACACAACTTGCTGAATCGCGCGCCAACAAAGCCAAAGAGATGCGTCAACATAGTGACGCCTTGGCCGCACTGGAAAAACGTAGCCGGGCCGAATTTGGTAGTCTTGATTCGAAACGGCCGCTCGCGGTATGTGGCATGGTGGCGGCAGAGTTAAATAATCATTGGGAAGCCGTCTTGGCCGATGATTTTTCACGCATTGCTCACGCCAAGGATTATTTTAATGAAAGCGTGGTCACTTGCAAACGCATGTTGGCCAATCCACCCGCTTTGGCGCTCACCGTGGCTGGGCCACCGGGTGGGGCAGGGCCGGGGCAGGGGTGCCGGGAACTATATATTTCGGATAAGCAGCAAGCGACCAAGCAATCATTGTGGCAATGCCCACCGCAAATTCGCTTGTAAAAAAACTACCCCTCGATTTTAGTCACGCAGTTTTAATCAGCGCGGCATCCCATTCTCCCAGGCATGGCACAGGTCTTGAGGCCCGCGCTGTGCTTGGTCTGCCTGCTCTGCCTGTCCTGTCTGTATCCGCACTTGCTTATGTTATGCTCTGGGTTTGCTTTCCCTCTCCCGATTTCTCATGAGCTTACTTCATATAGCCGTGCTCGGCGCGTTGTTGCTATCCCTGCTGCTATCGATATTGTTGGCTTGCTTGTTATGGCGCAATCGAATGCAGGGGCAAACCCACGCCGATTTGGCACGTCAATTGCGCGATGATGCGAGCAGTAACCGGATGGAATTGAATGCCAGCTTTGCCCAGTTACAGCAAACCTTGGCAGCCCAAATGAGCCATGTTGTCAATAGCCAAAACACCCAGTTTGGTTTGGCACGTGATGAACAGGCTTTGGTGTTGCAGCGTTTTTCCGAATCCAATGCGCAAAGTCTGGCCTTAATTCGGGCCACGCTGGAGAGTAAGATTCGCGATTTGCAACACGATAACGGACTGCGCCTGGAGGAAATGCGTAAAACGGTGGATGAAAAACTGCACGCCACCCTTGAGCAGCGTTTGGGCGAATCGTTTAAATTGGTATCGGATCGGCTGGAAAAAGTACACCAGGGTTTGGGGGAAATGCAGCAATTGGCGCTCGGCGTGGGCGACTTGAAACGCTTGCTCACCAATGTGAAAACCCGTGGCACCTGGGGCGAAGTGCAATTGGCGATGTTGTTGGAACAATTACTCACCAAAGACCAATATTGCGCCAATGTGGAAACCATACCGGGCAGTAATGCGCGGGTTGAATATGCGATTAAATTACCCGGTTCCGGTAGTCAAGTGATGTGGTTGCCGATTGATGCCAAATTTCCCAAAGAACAATACGAGCGGTTGGTTGACGCGGCCGACCGGGCTGACGCGGAAGGCGTGGCGCAAGCCGGGCGCGAGTTGGAGCGCACGGTGCGGTTGGAGGCAAAAACAATTGCCGAAAAGTATTTGTCACCACCACTCACCACCGATTTTGCCATCCTGTTTTTACCGACCGAAGGCTTATACGCCGAAGTGATGCGCCGCCCCGGTTTGGCAGATCAGGTGCAACGCGAATGGCGGGTTTCCATTACCGGGCCATCGACGCTATTGGCGCTATTGAATAGTTTGCAGATGGGTTTTCGCACTTTGGCGTTGGAAAAGCGTTCATCCGAAGTGTGGCAAGTGTTGGGTGCGGTGAAAACGGAATTTCATAAATTTGGTGAAGTGCTGGCCAATATCAAGCAAAGTTTGGAAAAGGCGGCGAAAAACATCGATAGTGCCGAAGTGCGCAGCCGCCAAATGGTACGCAAATTGAAGTCGGTGGAAGCCTTGCCCAGTGAGGTGGCGCAGCTTATGCTCGGCACAGAAAGCAAGGATGCCGGCGAGTAAGCCTGTGAATAAGCCTGTGCCGGGACGGCGCTTACAGCAATCCCTCAAATAACAAGACGTCCACTTCATCACCCGCCTCGACATGGCCTTGCTCATGAGCCAGCACAATCATGCAATTGGCTTCGCTCATGGAGCGCAAAATACCCGAACCTTGTGCGCCCGTGACTTCGACCTGGGCGCGCCCACTGGCATCGTGGCTGAGTATGCCGCGTTGGTATTCGGTGCGCCCCGGTTTTTTGCGCAACGCATGTTTCGAGCGCGCCTTGAGCAGCGGCAAGGCGGGCACCTGTGCGCCCATCAGGTGATACAGCGCGGACCGTGCGAAAAAATAAAAGGTCACCATAACCGCGACCGGGTTACCGGGCAAGCCAAACAGATAGGCTTGCCGGCCACTGGATTGAATATGGCCAAATGCCATGGGCCGGCCGGGTCGCATGCCGATGGTCCAAAAGGCGACTTCGCCCAGTTTGCCCATGATTTGTTTGGTATAGTCCGCCGCACCAACGGATACGCCACCGGAGGTAATGACGGCATCGGCGTTTTCACAGGCGCTTTTAAAAGCGGCTTCCAGCGTCTCCGGGTCATCCTTGATCACCCCCATATCGATCACATCACAACCCATGCGTTGCAGCATGCCGTAAATGGTGTAACGGTTGCTATCGTAGACACAGCCGGCGCTGAGTGGTTCGCCGACCGAGCGCAATTCGTCACCGGTGGAGAAAAATGCCACCCGCAGGCGGCGCTGTACCGCCACTTCAGCCTGGCCCAGTGATGCGAGCAAACCCAAGTCGGCCGGACGCAAGATTTTTCCCTTGTGCAGTGCGACCTGACCAAGTGCCAGATCTTCCCCCTTCAAGCGCCGATTGTCGCCGGGTTTGACGCATTGGGTCGGGATGCGCACCGCATGTTCATTCACGGGTTGGGTAAATTCCTGCGGAACCACCGCATCGCATTCGGCTGGCATCACGCCGCCGGTCATGATGCGTACACATTGCCCCGGCAACACCTGACCCTGAAACGGTTGGCCTGCCAAGGCGGTGCCGCAGATGATAAACTCTCGTCCGCTTTGTGGTTCCGGATGTGGCTCATCTTGTGGCTCATGTTGTGGTTCATTATCTGGCTCATCAGTGCTGCTATCCGGTTCGGTCGTAGGCTCATTGGTCAACTCATGGGCACGCAACGCAAAGCCATCCATGGCCGAATTATCGTGGGCCGGAACATCAATGGGCGACAAAATATCCCGTGCCAGCACGCGCCCCAGGCTGCTGCGCAAGGCGACTTGTTCCACGCTCTGAATCGGGCAAATCACGCGCTCAATAATATGTTGGGCGCGTGCCACAGGCAAAGCATGCGGATCATAATCGGAAATACAACTGAGGGTGGCGGAGAGCGTAGGTTGCGGCATGGTGGCGATCAGTTCAGGGCTATGGTTGGGAGGAAAGGTCAAGCTCGGCTTGCGCCAGTTCAGACAAGGTATTGAGATTGCGGAAGGCTTGTGCGTCTTCAAACATGACCTGGACGACGGCCAGATCGGCATACCATGCGCTGATTTTGCGCCCACCGCTGGCAATAAAGTGGTTCAGATGCGGCAATGCACTGGTTTTGATCAGGCAAAACACATTTTGCTCCTGAGTGTACGCTTGGCCGTCGCGCATTTCCTGCGTGACGGCAACCGCGATGTCAGCCTGTTCAGTCTGGATTGCCAAGCTCAAGCGCAGAGCCAAATCCAGCGGTAAAAAAGGGCTATCGCATGGCACCGTCAGCAAATACGGGCTGCTGCAATGCTGCAAGCCCACCGCCATACCTGCCAGTGGCCCGGCAAAGCCATCAATTTGATCGGGCCAAACCGTCAGGCCCGGGCTTTGATACTGCGCCAAATTTTGGTTGGCGTTAATCATCACCTGGCCAACCTGCGCTTGCAGGCGGCGTAAAACGTGCTCGTAAAGTGGCTTGCCGTGCAAAGCTTGCAAACCTTTATCAACCTGGCCCATGCGCGTGCCACGACCACCGGCCAAAATCAAACCGGTGATATCGGACGCTGCGATGCTTGCCTTTTGGCTTGCCTTTTGTATTGGGCAACTCTTGGCTGCGGTGTTCATTTCTGCTGTACCCATTTCGGCTGTACCCATTCATTAGCCCCCGATATAACTCATTTCGACTTTGTTTAAAGCCGGGCTTTGGCTGCTGCGCAAGGCCGAATAACGGTCAGCACGCACGCGCCATATTTGCGCAATCACATTCGAGAGTTCAAGATCATTATGTCCGGCGCGCAGCAGGGCGCGCAAATCATGGCCTTGGCTGGCAAACAGGCAGGTATATAATTTACCTTCAGTGGAAAGCCGGATGCGGCTGCATTCGTGGCAAAAGGCTTGCGTGACGCTGGATATCACACCGATTTCGCCAGCAGTGCCATCTTGATAGCGCCAGCGCGTAGCGGTTTCGCCGCTGTAATTGGCGGCAATTGGCTGGAGCGGGAATTGTTCATGAATTAATCGAATTACTTCAGCCGAAGGCAGCACTTCATCCATTTTCCAGCCATTGGAAGCGCCCACATCCATATATTCGATAAAGCGTAAAATGAACGGCGTATTTTTGAAATAGCGTGCCATGGGCACAATTTCCTGATCATTACTGCCTTTTTTTACTACCATATTGATTTTGATCGGGCCTAATCCGACTTTCTCTGCGGTTTCAATCCCTTTTAATACATCGGCCACCGGAAATTCGACATCATTTAATTTTTGGAATATGGTTTCATCCAGCGCGTCGAGTGACACCGTTACCCGGCGCAATCCTGCATCTTTTAATGCCTGAGCTTTCTTTTCTAATAAAGAGCCATTTGTGGTTAAGGTTAAATCGAGTGGTTTGCCGGAAGCGGTGTTTAAGCGACTGAGCATTGAAATTAATTTCTCGATATTTTTTCGCAATAATGGCTCACCACCGGTAATGCGGATTTTCTCGACCCCATGCGCGATAAAAATTTCGGCAATTCGGGTAATTTCTTCAAATGATAATAATGAGGTATGCGGTAGAAAGGTATAATCCTTATCAAATACTTGTTTCGGCATGCAATACACACAGCGGAAATTGCAGCGATCGGTCACGGAAATGCGCAAATCGTGCAGTGGGCGTTGCAGCGCATCGAACAGTTGACCGTTCGCCATTGCCAGCGTGGTGGGAATAGAGGGGATGGTATGGAGGCTGCGCTGATCGATCAAACGCACAGTGGTTTCGCTCATGATATCGAAGTCGGTGGATTAAGACTGCTACGATAGCATGAGCTGGGCCAAAACCCGGCAGGCAAGCGCTGAGGCTTGCCTGTTTTACGCTTAATTTTGCGGTGGACGCGTTGCCACTTGCACCAACGGTTCATTCGATGACGGCGGCAAAGGTTTGCGTTCGCGTCGAGCGCGTGTCGGTTGTGCTGCAATACTGGCCACGGCCTCTTGTGCGGCACGTAACTTTTCCGGATTGGTGCTGGCCATGGTTAAACCTGCTGCACTCAGTAATTCTTCAATTCTGGGTTTGGCTGGTTCGGGTGTGCTTGCAACATGCAGCTCCAGAGATTGTTGTACCGGCAAGGTTGGTGAAGCTTCAACGACAGGTGCTGCTGCTTCGGGAGCAGCCTCAGCCACAGGTGCTGCTTCAGCAACGGGTGTTGTTGCTGCGGCAGCCGGTGCTGCGGCAGCCGGTGCTGCGGCAGCCGGTGCTGCGGCAGCCGGTG
>JBKJLF010000677.1:0-3740 GCA_046597185.1 Burkholderiaceae bacterium
TGCGCTGGATTTGGCCAGCCACCAGGCGGTTTGGTCGTATCACTTTGCGGGCAAGTTGGCGCTCTCTGGCCAAGGGGTGCTCTCTGGCCAAGGGGTGCTCTACATTTTGGGGCCGACCCTGACCCAGTGGCGCTGCGGGATTGGGTGGTGGCAATTAATTTGAAGTAAGAACGCATGGGCCAGTAACGACTGCTGGCCTCAACCGGGCACCCACTTTGGCCATTTTTGCAAACAGGCTCAACTTGTCTGATTCACCCAAGTCATATCAGCCATAACGGTGCTTGCGCAAAAAAGGCCCGGCCCCGGCATACCACACTCGACCGCATCTTACCATTGGCTCACATCCGCCGGGCCTTTCAGCAGTTTTTCCAGCCGCGCTGTGCTCAACGGTTCGCTGAAAAAGAATCCCTGTATCTCATCGCAGCCCTGTGCGCTCAAAAACACCAGTTGCTCGCGGGTTTCCACGCCTTCGGCCAGCACCTTCAAACCCAGGTTGTGGCCGAGCGTGATGATGGTGCTGGAGATGGCGGCATCACCACGGTTGCTGACGATATCGTGCACCAGACTCATGTCGATCTTTAAGCGATCCAGCGGAAAATGCTTGAGGTAGCTCAGGCTGGAATAACCGGTGCCGAAATCGTCGATGGTCAGTTGCAAGCCCAGCGCCTTCAATTGGTTGAGCGTTTGCATAAATTTGGGCAAGTCTTCCAGCGCCAGGCTTTCTGTAAGTTCCAACTCCAGATACTGCGCCTCCAGCCCGGTTTCAGCCAAAACGATGGCCACCGTTTGTGCCAGCTTGTCTTGGCGGAACTGGCGCGCCGACAGGTTGACGGCCATCGTCATGCAAGGCAGGCCGGCATCTTGCCAGCGCTTGTTTTGCAGGCAGGCGGTGCGCAAAACCCATTCGCCGATGCTGATGATCAGGTTCGACTCCTCTGCGATCGGGATGAATTTGGTCGGCGAAATCAAGCCCAGTTCAGGATGGTGCCAGCGCAACAGCGCTTCCATGCCGATCATGCGGCCACTTTTGATATCGATTTGAGGCTGGTAGTTCAGCGCCAGCCGGTTTTCCACAATGGCCTGGCGCAAGTTCGATTCGAGCATGAAACGCTCGTGCACCCGCTGATTCATGACGCTGTTGAAAAACTGGAAATTGTTTCTGCCACGCTCTTTGGCGTAATACATCGCCGTGTCGGCGTTTCTGAGCAGCGTGCCAATATCCTCGCCGTCCTGCCGGTAAATGCTGATGCCGATGCTGCAAGTGACATACAGTTCGCGCCCCTCGAAGGGAATCGGTTGGGCAATCTCAGCCAAAATCCGGCGGATCACGGCAGTCACACTATCCGTGCTTTCCTCGCCCATCAAAATGAGGACAAATTCGTCACCGCCGGGGCGCGCGGCAGTGTCGGTTTCGCGCAGGCAGGTTTTCATGCGCTCGGCAATCGACTTTAAAACCAGGTCGCCCACCTCATGCCCCAGGCTGTCGTTGATCAGTTTGAAATGATCCAGATCAACAAACACCAGTGCCAACAGGCTGGATTTGCGCTGGGCGGCACTGATGGATTGGCGCAGCCGTTGGTTGAGCAAATTGCGGTTGGGCAGGCCAGTCAGGGCATCATGGTTAGCCTGATATTTGAGCACACTTTGATGCTGCATCGCCAGGGTAACATCGTTTTGAATACCGATAAAGTGGCTGGTACGACCATGCTCGCCGCGCACCGGGGCGATGTGCAGCTCGCTCCAAAAACGGCTGCCGTCTTTGCTGCGGTTGTGGGTGAGTGCATGGCCGGGGCGTTTTTCACGCAACGCACCCACGATATCGGTCAGTTCCATATCGGGGCACAGCAACTGCTGCAGCCTCAGCAAGTCCATACCCAGTACTTCCGCCGCACTGTAGCCAGTGATGTTCTCAAACGCCGGATTGACGAATTCGATCGGATGTTCGCCATGTTTGCCGCCGTAGCACGCGATGAAGATCGCTTCGGTGCTGGCCTCCAGCGCACTCTCGCGCAACTGGAGTACGCTTTCGGTCTGCTTGCGCAGCAAAAACAGACCGATCTGGTTGCAGATGGTGGACAGCGTTTGCCATACGGCCGGTTCCGGATACGGCATGTCATGGCCAAAAAAGGTCAGCACACTGAGCGCGGTCTGCTGTTCGGCCTTGGACAACACCGGAACCGCCAGTGCCGCTATCGGCCGGTTCTCCGCCCCCGCCGCCGTGATGGCCAGTTTGGCCCCGGTTTGTTCAGTGCACACCAGGCTGGGTTGGTAACCATCAGCCGTATCGAAGTGTAGTTGCTCTCGCCAGACTGGCTGTTTGCCCAGCAGTGCCTCTTGCGCAAGCGCACTCACGCAGGCAGGCATGGCGCTATCTTGGCGCGCCTTGAGCGCACTCACGCGCCCCCCCCCGGGCAGACGCAACAACGCATCGCACCAGTTTTCGGCCAACTGCAGCGACTCGCCCTTGAGGTGCCAGCGCATGCCGCAAGCCCAGCCAAAGCTATGGCAAATGAGGTGGATGATGTTGGCTATGCTATTAGCCACGATATCGGCTTCGGCCAAAATGCGCGCCACGTCATGTTCCAGTTTCATGCGTATTTCCGCGTTTTGGTGCGAGCTCAGGTCAGTGACTTTGCAGGCAAAAGCGTCCCGGTCGGCGATTTGCACCGCCATGACCACAAGCTGGACTGCAATGAGCTTGCCAGCGTGGCTTAAGTTGAATTCATCGCGCATGCCATCCTGCAGCAAGGCGGCAAACCGGGGCACATCGGCCACCAATAACCATTGTTGAAAGGAAGAGCCCAAAATCCGACTCACCGGCACAGCCAATATCTGCGCCAAGCGGCCGTTGCAATACAGGATGACGCCCGTAGCGTCAAGGATGACAATGCCTTCGCTCATGCCCTCAATCAAGGTGTCACAGACGCTGCCCATACCGACAATCGCCGACAAAGTCGCCTCGGCCTGTTGCGAGTGGGCGGCGGCACCGGGTGCCTGCACGGGTGTGGGGAGAGCTGCGGATGGATGCGGGTATGAGGTTGTCATAATATTCACATTTGATTGCAAAGCTATTGTCCTTTTTACAGATATCCGCACGAGGTGTAAAAAAGCTTTTCTCATGGGATTGCAGTAAATTATCTATAATAAAATATTATCAAAAAAATTTTTACATCGAACCAACTTTCGAAACAAGATAAGACTCAACATGATTAAATACTCCTTTTTGTCAAGTTTAATTTGATGAATTCAAGAAAAAAGTATGATTTTAAACAATTTGAATAATTTTTTAACTTAGTTTAAGCATAGCACAATTTAAATAATTTATCATAAACAGTGCCGTAAATTTACACCATTTTGAAAAAAACGCCATTTCTGTCGAATACTTCGGCAACACTTGGGCCAACCCGAGAAGCCAAGTTCTCTCTCCGAATCCGTCCCCGTTTTTACTCTACTACACCAATCTGGTGGAAAACACCAACATCACCCTTCATCACAATTTTTGGGATCACAGCGTCGGGCGCAACCCCAAGCTGGGCGGCGCGCAAACCCGCGCGCACTTGTTTAACAACTATTGGCAGGAAGTGAGTAATTTCAGCATCAATGCGAGCGACAAAGTGTTTAGCGACATCAAGCTGCCGCCCTACTCGCTCGATACGCTGGATCAAGTACAAACCCAGGTGCGCAGCGCTGTCGGGCCGCGCTAAAACCACTACCACCGAACCCGCAGCCCTCACAATTTG
>JBKJLF010000720.1:0-10427 GCA_046597185.1 Burkholderiaceae bacterium
GATCAATTTATCCCGGACATCAAAGCCCGGCTTGATTCACCGTCAAATTCACCGCCAAATTCACCGCCAAATTCGCAGTTTAGCGCGAGCCAGCCCTTTGGCATCGGCTTGCGCTTATCCGGCCAAGCCGCGCTGGACTTGATTGAGCCTGCTGCCTTGCAAGCTTTTCAGGCCCAGTTGGCGCGGCTGGGCGCGTATGTGTTTACGATTAACGCTTTCCCGTATGGGCCGTTTCATGGGGTGCGGGTTAAGGAACAAGTGTATTTGCCCGATTGGCGTAGCGTTGAGCGGCTCGATTACACCAGCCACTGCGCGCAGATTTTGGCGCAATTATTGCCCGACGGGGTGGACGGCAGCATTTCCAGTGTGCCCGGTGCTTTCAAAACCAATGCCAGCGATGCCGATGCGTTGGCGCAAATCGTCACGCATTTGATTGCGGCGGTGGCGATGTTGGTAGCGCTGGAACGGCGCACGGGCAAAACCATTGCACTGGCCTTGGAGCCGGAACCGTGCTGCTTTTTGGAAACGGTGCAGGAAACCATCGCCTTTTTTCAAAACCATTTGTGGAGCGAGGTAAGCCTCACGCGGCTGGCGCAAGCATGTGCTACCACGCCAGAGCACGCGCTAACGCTGATGCGCCGCCATTTGGGCGTATGCTACGACGTGTGCCATGCGGCAGTTGAATTTGAAGACCCGGTGGCGGCGCTGCATGCCTTGCGCACGGCGCAGATTGCCATCCCCAAAATCCAACTCTCTTGCGCCTTGCGCATTGACCGCATGCAGCCGGACATGGTTGCCCAATTGCAGCGCTTTGATGACGGCGTGTATTTGCATCAGGTGGTGGTGCAAGCGAGCGCGCAGGTGGGGCAAGGTAAATCGGTCACTCAGGCGGGGGCGGTTGCTGCGCCATTGCAGCGCTTTGATGATTTGCCGCAAGCCTTGGCCGCGTTTGAAGCGGGCGGCGCACGGGGGGAATGGCGGATTCACTGCCATGTGCCGATTTTTAACGAGATGGCCGGCGATCAGGCTGGTTCGCCCGGGGCATTGGCAGCATCGGGCTTGCCCGGTTCCACTCGTGCCAGCTTGCGCGCTACCTTGCGCGCCGTGCGTGAGCACGGGTTCACCCGTCATTTGGAAGTGGAAACCTATACCTGGGATGTATTGCCGCCTCAGTTGAAAGCGGAGCCGAAAGCGCAAGCCATCGCACGGGAATTATCGTTTATTTTACAGGAGCTGGCAGCATGAGCGGGGTTGCGACCAATCGGGCCAAAGGGGGTCATCTGATTCATGTGCTGTTGCGTCTGGGCCGGGTTTCCAACCTGCCCACGGTGTGGAGCAATGTATTGGCCGGGGCGGTGCTGGCGGGCAGTGTGGCAAAGCGCCCTTTGTCACTGGCGCACAGCGCATGGTTGATGTTGGTGGTTTCCGTTTTTTATGTCGGCGGCATGGTGTTGAATGATGCCTTTGATCGCGAGATTGATGCGCGCGAACGGCCGGGGCGGCCGATTCCTGCCGGCCAAATCAGCGCACAAGCTGTGTTTGCCATCGGTTTTGGGCTGGAGGCACTGGGGATTGCGCTGCTGGGTATGTATGGCATGGCCGCGATGTTGGCGGGGGCGGTGCTGGCGGGCACCATTTTGCTCTATAACCTCTGGCATAAGGGCAACCCGATTAGCCCGCTGATTATGGGTGTTTGCCGCGCCCTGGTGTATGTGGTGGCTGCTGCCAGCAGCATGGCTTACCTGGGGCAGCGTTTTGCCTTGCCCATAGTGCTGCTGATTGCCGCCTGCGCCATGTGGGCGCATGTGGTGGGGCTTACCTACGCCGCCAAGCAGGAAAGCTTGAACCGTCTGGGTAGCGTGTGGCCGCTGGCTGTTTTGGGCATGCCTGTGCTGCTGCTGTTGGCGCTTGGCCCGCTTATTTCGGGCGCTCAGGTTTGGTCGATGTCGCTGCCAGCTGCGTTGGCTGTATTGGTGGCCGTGCTGGTGTTGCTGGTGGCGGATATCGTGGCGGTGCGCATCCTGCTGGCGCGTGCCACGCCCACGGCAGTGCCGCGTGCGGTGGCGCAATTGATCGCCGCCATTGCGCTATTGGACGGTTTGCTGATCGCGGCGCTGGGCGGTAGTTGGCAGGCGCTGCTGTTTTGTTGGTGTGCGTATGTGGCGACCCGGGTTTTTCAGCGTATCATTCCTGGAACCTGATTTTTGAAACCCTGCCATCATGAATAATTCTGCCGCCGCCGTTTTGCAACTCGATTGTTGGATCAGCGCCCATGCCGCGCCTGAAGCGTATCAATGGTTTGTTCAGCAACGCCAGCACATTGCGCAAGAGTTGGCCGCGCCCTTGCAGACGCCCTTGCAGACGCCCTTGCAGACGCCCTTGCAGGAGCGGCATCTGGTCAAAGCCATTGGTTTGGCTGCGCGCAAGCTGGGCAAGGGCGACATGCATTTATCTGCCGCCGATCTGGCGCAAGCCAAGGTGCTGCGCCAGGGGTTTGATCCCTCAGGCTGGAGTTTGGATCAAGCGGCGCGGGTGGCGTTTATTTTGGCCAGTTTTAACGGCGATGAAGCGCAATTTGCCGCCCGGCTTGATAGTTTGGCCGACACGGCAGAAATCAATGAACTCATCGCCCTATATTGCGGTTTTGCCCTCTACCCGGCGGCGCGCGCCATCGAGCCGCGTGCGCGGGAAGCGATTCGCTCCAGCATGCGCCCGGTGTTTGAAGCCATGGCGCAACGTAACCCGTATCCGATGGAACAATTTGATGATGCTGCCTGGAACCAAATGATCGTAAAAACCTTTTTCCTCGATTCGCCCTTGTGGCCGATACAGGGGGTGGACGCGCGCGCCAACCCGGATTTGGCGCATATTTTGGTCGATCTGGCGCATGAGCGCTGGGCAGCAAGCCGCCCGATCAGCCCGGAGCTGTGGCGCTGCGTGGCCCCGCATGCCGATGAAAAAGGCCGCGCCGCCTTGCAGCGCGTGCTCGATAGCGGCAGTGAGCCGGAAAAAGTCGCCGTGGCGCTGGCGCTTGAACCCTGTACCGACTCGCCTTTGCGTGCGCGTTGCGAGCGGGAAGGCTTGCGCGCGCGCGCTGCCAGCGTGACTTGGCCAAGCCTGATGCAGGATTGGGCGGGTTGGGCTGACGGGTTGGGCTAACTGAACTGAATTATCCAAAGCAAGCAAACTGAATCAACCAAACCAAGTACAGGAGAAAATGGCATGTATCAACAAAACACCGAACATCAACAATGGTTAGAAAAAGGCATTGCAGCACTGGATGCAGCAGCGGGCACGGTGCACATACAGCGTGGGGAAGATTTGTTTTTAACGGCGGCGCGCAATATTCCACCGCCGGTGATTGAAATTGTCGCGCATGTGGTGCATGGCAAGGGCATGGCGGGTTCGGCCCAGGTGCGCAAAGAGCCAGTGCAAACCTGCAATTTACAAGACGACAAAAGCGGCAATATTCGCCCCGGTGCCAAGGCGGTGGGGGCGCAAGCGGCAATTGCCATACCGTTGTTGGATGCGGCGGGGGAAGTGATGGCGGTAGTCGGTTTTGCCTGGCAAAAAGAAGGCGATCCGGCCCAGTGGGTGGCGCAGCCAGCGTTTGCGGCTATGCTGGCCGAGTTTTCGGCTGCCTTGAAAAATGCGGCTGGGGCATGAGTAGCGAAGCTTGCAAGCAGGCCCCCGGCGTATTCGTGCCCGTCATTAACCGCAACCGTTGCGAAGGCAAGGCCGCCTGCGTGCCTGTGTGCCCGCACGCGGTGCTGGGCGTACGCAAGTTTGCGCGGGCGGAATTGCCCGGCTTAACGCTGGTAGGCCAGCTCAAGGCGTGGGTGCATGGGGGCATGCAGGCCGAGTTGTTGCAACCGGATTTGTGCCAGGCTTGTGGCTTGTGTGTGCAAGCGTGCCCGGAGAAGGCGATTACGCTGGTGCGGGTATAATTGTGTTTTTATTACCCAAATGGGAGTCGTTATGAAAGTTTTGAGCCGAGCCTTGGTCGCCAGCCTGATTAGCCTCGCTGCATTGGCCAGTGGTTTATCGTTCGAGGCTCGCGCCGCCGCAACAACTAACGCGCCAGCCGATGTGATTGCGGTGGCGGATTTTTTCAAAAATTCGCAGTTGACTCAAGCCACTCTGTCGCCCGATGGCAAGCACGTTGCGCTGCTGGTGGTGGATTCGAATGGGCGTTTGATGCTGGCTGTGACGGCGGTGGATGTCATCGCCCCCAAAGTGCTGGTGCGCTATGCCAATGCCGATGTCGGCACGTTTAATTGGGTCAACAACCAGCGCCTGGTGTACAGTCTGGCCGATCGCAAAGTCGCACGGAGTGACGAGGATGCTGGCCCCGGCTTGTTTGCGATTGACATCGACGGCGGCAATCAACGCCAGTTGATATCGCGACACTTTTCCGGCGAGCGTCAAGTAACGCGCATGTTGTCTGTTTTTCATTATTTTCATAGCGAGATCCATGAAAAAGACACCAATGACATTTATGTGGTCGAGGTTTCGGCTCAGGATGCGAGCCGCCGCACCACCTATAATTTGCTACGCTTGAATACCCGCACAGGCCAAACTGCGTTAATCAGCAAACCGGGTGAGGTCGTGAAGTGGTTGGTGGACAAAACAGGTGTGCCGCGCATTGTCCTTACCTATGAAAATAGTCGGCTTGCCACGTATCTGAAAGACGACGTAAGCGGCAAATGGCGCAAACTGTTTGATTCGGGCGACGCGATTCTTGGCGATGGTATCGAACCCGAGTTGATCGGCCCCGATGGCCGCCTGTATGTTACCGCGCTTGAGGGTAAGGATCTTCGCGCACTGTATCGCTATAACCTGGAAAAGAATCAAATCGAAGCTGAGCCGCTGATTGCACTTGATGGCTATGACTATAACGGTGAAATGGTGTTCAATAAATCGAACAACAAGATTTTGGGTGTGCATTACAATACCGACGCACCGGGAACTTTGTGGTTTGATGATGACTACAAACGGATTCAGAAAAAAGTTGATGAGCGCTTTCCGGGCAAGTCGAATCGAATCAGCATTCGCACTGAAGGCGATTCGGATACGGTATTGGTCCGTTCTTTTTCCGATGTCGATCCCGGCACCAGCTTGCTGTATAACCATAAAACCGACAAAGTCACCATTTTGGGGCCAGTGCGGCCCTGGATCAAACCGGCGCAGATGAGTTACCAGGATTTGGTGAAATACAAGGCGCGCGATGGCCTCACCATTCCGGCTTACCTGACCCTGCCCAAAGGCCAAACCAAGAATCTGCCGATGGTGGTGTTGGTGCATGGCGGCCCCAATGCGCGTGGCGGATATTGGGGTTGGGATCCAGCGGTGCAGTTTTTGGCTTCACGCGGTTATGCGGTCTTGCAGCCCGAATTTCGTGGTAGCAAAGGCTATGGTGCCAACCATGAAAAGCTGGGTTGGAAGCAATGGGGCTTAACCATGCAAGATGATGTCACCGACGGCACCAAATGGGCGATTGCGCAAGGCATTGCCGACCCCAAGCGCATTTGCATTGCGGGCGCAAGCTACGGTGGTTATGCCACGCTGTGGGGCTTGATTAAAGAACCTGATCTGTATCAATGCGGCATTTCCTGGGTTGGCGTGACGGATATGAGCTTACTCTATACCTTAACTGAGAGTGATAGTGACGATGACACTGAAAAATTCTTTTTGCCCTTAAAGGTGGGAGACTTGAAAAAGGATGCCGCGCAATTGAAGGCCACCTCCGTGGTGGAAAACGCCGCCAAACTCAAGCGGCCCCTGATTCTGGCCTATGGCGGCTCAGACCGCCGGGTGCCAGTTGAACACGGAAAACGCTTGATGAGCGCACTCAAGGGGCACAATTCTCAGGTGCAATGGATTGTCTATCCTGAGGAAGGACATGGTTGGACGCAGTTGAAAAATAATGTTGATTTTTGGACTCGGGTGGAGAAATTGCTGGCTGAGACCACGGGCAAGAAATAGCTGGCGCAAGAATGAGGAGTGTAAAATGACCACCACGACATTGAAAATTTGGGATTTAGATTACATGCGCAAGCTGTGTAGCTTGCCTTGATTGCGGCTTTTTGTTCGTAAAAACGGCGTGCTATCATCAGCACGCCGTCGGTGTAGGCGGGGAGGAAAATACAGCGGGACAAACCCAAACCCATATATCCAACCCCTATTTTTTCTGTTCATCATCGTCATCCATATCTATCGCTCAATCCCCATTCAATTATTTGCTCACATTGGCGCTATCTGCTTTCCCTTGCGCTTGCTTCAATCATCCTAGATTCCTCAGTTGAAATTGGCAGTCCATAAGAATGTCTTCATTTTTGTAACTACTCAGCCCACCTTGACAAATGCGAAATTACCGACAATAATTACACATCAAGCCAATTGATGCACACATCACCTGCATCACAAGAACAAAATGCGGCACAAATCGGAAAACATGCGCAACAAACCAGACCAGGCAAAATTTTTTGCCTGGTCACTGCGTGCCGGAATTGAGCAAAAAATCACCCAACTCGGTGAGTTTGCGGCGTTGATCGTTAGCCTGATGCTACAAATCATCAAACTAACGGCGCAAATCACAGCACAATCGATCCAGCTTACAGCAAAGAATGACGAAGTAAAAGCATTGACCGATGAGCTGGCCATTCTCAAAGTGCGCATGGGCAAAGATAGCCACAATTCCAGCAAACCACCATCAACCGATGGCTTGGGCAAAAAAACCAAGTCATTACGCAAGCCGTCAGGCAAACCTTCAGGCGGCCAAAAGGGCCATAAGGGCAGTACGCTGGCCTGGGTACAGAAACCGACACGAACCATTGTGTGCCCATTACCAGAGTCTTGTGATGGTTGTGGCAAGCCGTTGCAACAAGAAGCGGCACGGGTTAGCGAAAAAAGGCAGGTGACTGATTTGCCGCCAATTGAAGTGGAAACGACCGAATATCAAACCCTGACGGCGGCTTGCCAACATTGTGGGCGCGTGCATACCAGCCTGTTTCCGCCAGCCGTGACCGAACGAATTCAATACGGCCCACGACTCAAGGCTATCAGTGTTTTACTGACGCAATGGCACAACTTACCCTACTTGCGCACCAGCAAACTGATGAGTAGTTTGTTCAATGTGAATATATCGCAAGGCAGCTTATGCAAGGGGGTTGAAAAGACAGCCAATCTGGCTTTGCCACAGGTCGAAAGCATCAAGACCATTTTGATGAATTCGCCTGTTGTCAATGCCGATGAAAGCGGCATACGGGTTGAAAAAAAATTGCTGTGGGTTCACACCGTGACCACAGAAACCGCAACATGGTATGGAATCCATCCCAAACGCGGCATTGAGGCGATCAAGGCGCTGGATGTATTACCGAACTATACGGGGATATTGGTGCATGACTGTTTTAGCCCTTACTGGCAGCTTTCATGCCAGCATGCGCTGTGCAATGCGCATTTGCTGCGGGAGTTAATTGCTATCGAAGAAGAGACCAGGCAAAAATGGCCGCAGCAACTGGCCAATAGCGGGATGCTTTCGCTCTGCCGAAGGTGCCCAATACTACTTCACCATCCGCGCCTATCTTGCCACGATGTACAAACAGGGGCACGACGTGTTTGATGTCCTGTTGAATTTATTCTGGGGCACACCCATTCAACCTGCCAGCGGATGAACCGTTACTGTTGCTTCATCTGAATGTCCTCCTATAAGAGCACTACGCTGCCCTTGCACCAACATCCGCCCCCGCGTGGCGGTACTTCCCCCTGTAGCAAAAATGTGAGCGTTATGCCGCCACAGGATTGCCGTAAGCAAGAATCGGCGCGGGTTGCAGAAAATCATCTTGGCAGTGACCTGCCACCGATTCAACTTGTAGTGACGGCGTACCAGCACACACACTAAAATGGTAGCATTGCGGGTGCCTGCATACCAGCTTGTTTCCATCTGGCGTTACTCGCCGGATTTAATGCGGACCAAGACTAAAAACGGTGGTGTCCTATGGGTGCAAAACGCGGCTGAACGTGCCGTGCAAATGGCCAAAGAAAAACAAACAAATTGCCGGATGCTTTTGCGCCGGCCAAGAGCGAGAAAACGACATTTCACCATCGGCTCGTATCTTGGTGCCATGTACAAACATGGGCACGCCCCCCTTTTTTTTGCGGCACTAACTGAGTTTTTTCAAGGTGCGCCACTGCGGCCTGCTAGGGGCTGAGTAGTCACGAAAAATCTGCTACAATGCGCAGTCATTTCTTATTTTGCCACATAAACGTAAAAGTCAGTATAGCACCCAAAACAGCGCACCCATTTAAAATATTCACAAGGCATTCTCATGAATGACGATTACAGCAAACTAACCACTGAAGAAATTTATAAACTACCAATCCCCAACGCTGTTGCACGCCATTGTGCAGCGGCAAGAATCGTAGCAACATCTGGCTCAGGTGCTAATGCTCATACACTGGTCAACGAATATAATCTGAAGGAGAAAAAGAAACAGCTTATCAAAGCCCGGTACGATAAAAGGGGTATTACCATTGCTGATACCACTATCGATCTAGCCGCCGACTGCGCCCGCCCGATCCGCCATTCCCGCACGCTCACGACCAATTTGAAACGGGCCTGTGGCCAAAGCAAGCCAGATTACACAGATGCCCACCACATTGTGGCTACCAATGACCCACGTGCGCATGAATCGCGGCTAATTCTTTTTAGTAAGCGCATTGGCATTAATGATGCTGATAATGGCGGTTTTTTTAAGCGATACATTTATTCTGTTGTTGCTGGAATGGATAAATCACACGACCACCAAGGAATGCACAGTGACCGGTATTACATTACTGTCGAGTTTCGCCTCATGCTTGTTGCAGAACAAACCGAAGCCGCAGTTCGAGGCGTCCTTCGCGAAATCAAACGCGAGTTAATTGCTGGCACTTTTCCTGTTAAATGAGGATGTAAATGGAACTTTGGGAATTAATGTGTGGTGACCTTGAAACGTATTCAGTGTATGTCCACACCCACGATGAAGACGTTAATAGACGCGTTTTCCGCCCTGACGGCAAGCCAAAAGCTTGGGAAACGCGCCCAAGTATACAACCCTTTGTGAATAAACGCCGAAAGAAGCAAAAACCACTGCCTGACATTGGTCACCTGACTGTTGGTGTATTGATCTTGAGTGAAAAAGCATACCAAATTTTGGGAAGCTTCTTACTGCAATTTGGCCAATTATTAGAATTGGATTGTCAAGACCAAACCAAATACTACTTTAATGTAACAAATTTGATTTCATGTATCGATTTTGATCGTTCAAGTAAAATAGAAAACGCAGTGACCAAAGCCATATTCGCGCCTGCTTCAATACCAAAAGAGGCACAAATTTTCAAAGACCCATTGACTATTGGCACTGCAATCTATTTAACCACTGAAGCAAAAACAAAGCTTGAAAGCTTGATTTTCGATGGTAAATTGACGGGGTTGGCCATTTTCAAAGCAGGTGAGGGACCGTACTAGCTCAGCATGCACACAAAAATAAATGGCCGGACGCTTGTAAAGCACCATTACAACCCCGGAAGCAGTGCAAAAGGCGGCGCAGACAATGATGAAAAATTGCTTGTTGATGTTATCGCAAAAGTGAGGTTCGAATGGATTGCAAAAAATGAAAAGCGTAATGAATGCATTCATTTTTGTGGCATTGGCTTGCTATATGATTGGCAATAGTCTTGCTCTTGCTATCAATACCATTAAGGAAAGTGGCTTAACTGAAAAGCAAGCAATTGCGGTACTGCGCCTTGCGCTGAATGACAGCACCTACCGCAGGACACTGCGCCAGCCCGGTACCACAATTGAGGGTGATTTCGTTAATCCTGATGGCACCGAACCCTTGCTTGGCTATTACATGCTTTGGTTAGTGCATGACACACCCAAATCTTTTTCTGCCATTCACCTTGGGACTTTTGCCGTTGGCAAATTAACCGCTGACGTTTGGGATATCGCGGCCCCCACCGGCTGCAAGAATTTCCACTTGCCAGCACTGACGAAGTTGCAACAGGCGGTTATGAACAAGACTAAAGCTGTCATACCACCAGAAAAGGCGCTTCGTGCGCAATTTGATTGCGCTGATTAAGCCAATTTGGCAATGTGCAGCATTGCACAAACCCCAAGCTATTTCTGCTTGCGTTTAGCAGGCTTGTCGCCAATCCATTTCGGGTGGGGCACATATTTACGAACCAGTTCGGCAAGTTCGCGACTGCGGTACATGTCGATGCATTTTAGAAGATTGAATTTTGGTAACTACTCAGCCCACCTTGACAAATGCGAAATTACCGACAATAATTACACATCAAGTCAATTGATGCACACATCACCTGCATCACAAGAACAAAATGCGGCACAAATCGGAAAACATGCGCAACAAACCAGACCAGGCAAAATT
>JBKJLF010000725.1:0-17160 GCA_046597185.1 Burkholderiaceae bacterium
CCCTGGCACAAAGTCTCGGCCACATCCATCGGCGCAAGATAATCCATAAGAACATCAACCCCGCCAATTTGGTGATCAACCTTAAAACCCGACAAGTCCAAATCATCGATTTTGGCCTTGCCACCCAACTTTCGCGCGAAACGCCGCAGTTACAGGCACCGGGCCTGCTGGAAGGCACGCTGGCCTATCTTTCGCCCGAACAAACCGGGCGCATGAACCGGGATCTGGACTATCGTACCGATTTTTATTCATTGGGTGCCAGTTTTTATGAAATGTTGACCGGCGTGCCACCTTTTAGCGCCGCCGACCCGATGGAACTGGTGCATTGCCATCTGGCCAAAATGCCGCGCCCGCCGCATGAACTGTGCCCCGAAGTGCCGCCCGTGCTCTCGGAAATCGTACTTAAAATGATGGCCAAAACGGCAGAACAACGCTACCAAAGCGGCTTTGGCCTGTGCGCCGACCTGGCCAACTGCCTGCAACAATTCCGGCGGGTAGAGCGTGGGCTGGCCGCTTCGATTGATTCGTTTGTGCTGGGGCAACAGGATGTATCGGAGCGTTTCCATATTCCCCAAAAATTGTATGGCCGGGAAAGCCAGGTGCAGCAAGTGCTGGATACCTTTGCCAAGGTTAGCCGGGGCCAAACCGATATGCTGTTGGTGGCCGGCGATTCGGGCATCGGCAAGACCGCCCTGGTGCATGAAGTGATCAAGCCGATCAGCCAAAAAAATGGCTATTTTATCGAAGGCAAATTTGAGCAGTTTCAACGGGGCACACCCTATGCCGCCATGATTGAAGCCTTCCAGAAACTGATGCGCCAATTGCTCACCGAAAGCCCGGCCCGCATCCAGCACTGGAAATCCCGCATTGAGCAAGCCCTGGGAGCCAATGCCCAGGTGGTGATTGATGTGATTCCTGAAGTGGCACTGATGCTCGGCCCCCAGCCTGCGGTGGATACGCTGCCGCCACAGGATGCGCGTAACCGCTTTCAAACCACAGCCTATCTTTTCATCGAAGTATTTGCCCAACCCGAGCATCCGCTGGTGTTGTTTCTGGATGATTTGCAATGGGCCGATTTCGCTTCGCTGCAACTGCTGGAAAACCTGCTCGGCGGTTTCCGCCACCCGGCTTTGCTGATCCTGGGGGCGTATCGCGATAATGAAGTCGATGCCACTCACCCCTTTATGCTGGCGCTGGAGGGCTTGCGCAAGATTCGCCCTGACTTATGCACACTCAAGCTGCAAGCGCTGGGCTTTGACGATCTGCACCAGCTGGTGTGCGATACGCTCACACCTTCTGCATGCGATGCAGGCAGCCTGGCCGAAGTGATCTTGCAAAAAACCGATGGCAACCCTTTTTTCGTCAATGCTTTTTTGACCCGCCTGTATGAACAGGGCGAATTGACTTTTTCTGCCAAGGACGGTGGCTGGCAGTGGGATATGGCCCATATCAAAGGGCAACAGATTACCGACAATGTGGTCGAACTGATGGCGCAAAAAATGCGCACACTGCCCTTGCTGACCCAGCAATCGTTGGTGCTGGCGGCCTGCATCGGCCATCAATTTGATCTGACCACGCTGGCCCAGGTGGATAGCGCCGGGCTGGACGGCCCCGGGCTGGACGGCCCCGATCCGGATAGTGCTGGGCTGGACGGCCACGGGCGCACGGTGTTCGCGCTCATGCGCGAGCTGTGGGCGGCGGTTAAAGCCGGGTTGTTGCTGGCACAAGGGAGCTGGCGCATCGAAGAAGTGATGCTGGCCTCTGATACTGCAGCCAGCATGGCCTCTTATCGTTTTCATTTTGCCCATGATCGGGTGCAACAGGCCGCTTACGAGCTACGGCCGGCCGCTTACACCGCAGCCCTGCATTTGAAGATTGGCCGCCTTTGGCTAAAACAATTGCGGCAAACACAATTGCGGCAAACGGCGCAGCAGAAAACAGCGGCCCAGCCGGAAGCCGCAACCTCAAGCCCGATGGATGACACCTTATTTGCCGTCACCAACCAATTTCACGCCGCCACCGCCCTGATACATGAGCGCGCCGAACGGGTGCAGGTGGCGCAATTGAATTTACAAGCGGGCAAAAAAGCCATGGCATCCACCGCTTTTAGTTCTGCCATGCGCTACCTCAATAGTGGCCTGGCGCTGTTGAATGGGGGGGACTGGGAAAACCAATATGCGCTGACGCTGGAACTGGTGCTGGTGCAGGCCGAATGCGAATACATCAACCACCAGCACGCCATGGCGGAACAGCATTTTGATGTCGCACTGCAACACGTCAAAACCCCACTGGAAAAAGCCGGGATTCATATGCGCCAAATGGAATTGTTTGGCAGCCAGGGCGCTTACCAGCGTGCCGTGGATGAAGGGCTGGCCGGCTTGCGGCTGCTGGGAATCAACTTGCCAACGCAAGCCAAAAAATACCACATCCTGCTCGAACTGTTGCAAGAAAAGTGGCGTCGCAGGGGCCAGCCAGTGAAGTTGGCTTTGGACCGATTACCATTGAGCGAATCCCCTGAGCATCAACTGGCAATTCGGATTTTCTTCCTGCTGGCCCCGTTCGCTTCCTTCGTCAATCTGCCATTAACCGCATTAATGAGTGTGAGGGCGGTGAATTTGGTGTATCGGCGTGGCATCGCGCCGGATGCGGCCTATATGCTGATGACTTTTTCGGCCACCCTGATCCCGATCAGGCGCTATCAACTGGCCCAGGCCTACGCCGACAAAGCCAATCAACTCTGTCAAACCCAGGCGGTCAGCAGCCAGCTCATTCCACTGCATATGTTTGCCAATTGGATTAATCATTGGTATCACCCGCTGCACACCAGCATTAACCATTTGGAGCATTGTTTAAAGCTGGCGCTGGAAACCGGAAACTGGATTTATGCTTCATTTTCCATCTGTAACCTGCTTCATGCGTTTTACGGCACGGGCCTTGAATTAAGCGGGTTTTTACAGCAAAGTCAAAAATTCGATCATATGTATCAACAAATGGGCAACCCCAATCGATTGGGTTCCTTTTGCAAGTTAGCCACCACCTGGGTTCAGGCTCTGATGGAGGCGGGTGAACAAAAGTCGGCCGCAACCAGGCTCGCTGCCGTGGTCGAAGAAAGCGTTATCGGCACACCGAACCATGCCGTCCACTATATTATGTATACCTTCGCCTGTTTTTACGAATGCCTGTTTGAAAACTATCAGCAAGCCGCGCTTTACCTGCAAAAAGCCAGAAAAAACCGTCTTGATGTGGTGGGTATGCAGATTTCGACCGATTATGTTTTTCTGAAAATTCTCATTACACTGGCGCAAAAAACCGTCGCCACCCCACCCGGGCCTGGCGTGATACAGGCCTTAAAAAAGGAGCTTGGCAAACTAGCGGGTTGGGCGGCGCAATGCCCACAAAATTTTGCCCACAAACACCTGTTGGCGGGGGCAGAAATGGCAAGAGTGGAAGGGCAGCGCAGTCAGGCGCAAGACCTATACGATGAGGCCATCGAAGCGGCACAAAAGAACGGTTTTATTCAGCACCAGGCCTTGGCTGCCGAATGTGCGGGGCGCTTCTATCTGGAATATAAAAAAACCAGGATCGCACAAGTCTATTTGGGGCAAGCGCACCACCTGTATGCCAAGTGGGGGGCGCTGGCCAAAGTGAAGCAATTGGAGGATAAATACCCGGCCCTGCGCGCCAACATGGCTAAAACCAGTACCCTGAACATGAGCGCCAGCAACGCCATTCACGACAGCCCCCTGGCCTTGCCGATGCTCGATTTTGCCACCGTCCTGAAGGCCACCCATGCCATTTCCGGCGAGATTGTGCTGGGCAATTTGTTGAAAAAATTAATCCATCTTCTGATGGAAAATGCCGGTGCCCAATATGGCGTGATGTTACTCGAAACCGATGGCGAGTGGCGCATTGAAGCCGAAGGCAATGTCACTCAGGCTGGAATCTCGGTCAATGTCTTGCAATCGCAAGCCCTGGTGCCGCCCTTGCGGGTTGATAGTGTTGATGACGAGGCGAACCAGACCGACGGTGCAGACGTGGTGGCAGGCGTGGAAGGCCCTGCGCCCACCTTGCCCAATTCCCTGATACAGTACGTTATCCAAAGCAAAGAACCCTTCTCGCTCAACCATGCCAGCGCGCGGGGCCGCTTCAAGCAAAATCCTTACATTCGGCAAAATCAGGTCAAGTCGGTGCTGTGCGCGCCCATCCTGCATCAGGGCAAAATGGCGGGGGTTTTGTATCTGGAAAATAATTTGATGGAAGCGGCCTTTACCGTTGATCGTTTGGGTATCCTGATGGTGTTTTCATCCCAGGCCGCCATCTCCATCGAAAATGCCCGTGTCTATGAAAACCTGGAATCCACGGTAGCGCAGCGCACAGCGGCGTTGTTGGAAAGCAGCAAAGCCTTGTCGGTTGCCTACAAGGCGGCGGAGGCAGCGCGGCAACACGCCGAGAGCGCCGAACAGCAAGCCAACCAGGCCCTGAGTGATTTGCGCCTGACCCAAAGCCAACTGGTGCAATCAGAAAAAATGGCCGCGCTTGGGCATTTGGTGGCGGGCGTGGCGCATGAACTGAACACCCCCATTGGCAATGTATTGGTCACCGCTACCCTTTTGCGAGATCGCAGCCGGGACCTGAAAGCCAGCCTGGACAAGGGCGAATTACGCAAGAGTACCGTCACTGAGTTCGTGGGCGATGCGACGATGATGAGCACTATGATTGACAATTCTTGCCAGCGTGCCGCCACGCTGATCAATATTTTCAAACAAGTGGCGGTGGATCAAACCTCGGAGCAACGTCGTCCGTTTAGCCTCAATGCCTTGCTGGAAGACAGCATTGCCGCGCTACGCGCCAGCCTCAAACCGGGGCCGTGGCTGATTGAAGTCGAGATCGCCGACAAAATCAATTGTGACAGCTACCCCGGCCCACTGGGCCAGGTCATTCTCAATCTGGTGAACAATGCCTGGACTCATGCCTTTGCCGGGCGCGCAGCGGGTGTGCTGAAAATCAGCGCCATGATGAATTCGCCCAACCCCGCCAAACCTTTGGCGCAGAGCGTGAAAATGGTGTTTGAAGATGATGGCAATGGCATGGATGCCACCATGCTGGCGCATATTTTTGAGCCTTTTTACACCGGCCAGCAAGGCCACGGCGGGCCGGGTCTGGGCTTGTCGATTTCGCTCAATATTGTCACCGGTGTGCTGGGCGGTACACTGGAAGTGAGTTCGGTGCCCGGTGTTGGCTCGCGCTTTGAATTAATCTTTCCGCTCAGGGCACCTGGCCGGGAATAGGTCGGCGTGCCTTATCCCGCTACACCAGGGGAGCCGTTTGCGCCGGGCAGGCGCATGAATCAAATCAAACTCAAAAATTCCCAAAAGCATTTTAAATTTACCAAGTGAAATATTGCATAGTGGAAATGCTGAAACTGTTATGGTCGAAAAAGTGGCAAACTGTATCTACCGGAGAATTTGTTTGTTCTGTAGACTGTGCTGGTTGCTGCGATGCGTAGCACGTAAAGCAGTGTACAACTGTCGTGTGACAGCTATTGCCCAAACATTTAGCCGCCACAGTTGTCACTATCATTGTAAATACTTATAGGAAATAGTTATGAAATTATTATTCAAAATGGCATTCGTTTTTGGCGCAGTATTGATGAGTACAGCAGCCATGGCACAGGTTAATTCAACGGTGAGCATCAACAACATGGGTTACCAATTGATCGATCTGGATGGCAATGACGGCATTACGCCAGAGATCAGCTTTTTTGGCACGGCCAATTCGGCGCAAGTGAGTGTTTTGACGGGAACCTATTCGGATGGCTACAATGCCTCAGCGTCGCGCAATGCATCGACTTCACGCGCCATTAGTGTTGCACTGGGTGATATGACGACCGGGGCGGGTGCCAGTTACGGCGGGGGTGCGTTTGGTGGTGTGAACAGTAATGGCCGTATCGGTGAAGTGGGCAGTTATGGCGCGTCGCAGAATTTTCAAACCAGTTTTACGCTTTCGCCCAAGACCTTGTTGTTGGTTTTCGGTCATTTAACCGGTTCGGCCACGGGTGGTTACTCCTATTATCAATCCGCCTCCAGTAATGGCGCGATATCGCTGACAGGTGCTCTGACACCCGAGGGATATGGTAGTCAAGCTTCGTCGATCAGTGATTCTGCCTACAGCTACTATTATGGTAATAGTCAGTTTGACCATAGCTTTGCACTCAGCTTCGCCAATGGCAATGCTGCCGCGCTCAATGGCACTTTCAGGGCGGCGACTGGTGTAAGCGGGCAGAGTAGCGTCGGGTTCTCGCAACCCGTGCCAGAACCGGAAACCTGGGCCATGATGGCGATGGGTTTGGGCTTGTTGGCTTTCGCAAAGCGGCGTAAGGCAAACGATAGCCAGGTTGGGTAAGCCAAGCTGCCAGGATGAAAGCCCACCGGGGTGGGCTTTTGCTTGGCTTTTAGTTTGCCGCATCAAGGTAAAACAAGCCCTGGTTGATGACGTTTAGCGTGAAATAACACAGACTTTGGCCGACAAAAAACCTCGTGAGCAAAATCACGATTCTGTGATTATTTTATAATTCGGGGTGTTGTGGGCGACGCCGCATCATGAAAGTTAGTTCAATGCCTACAGGCGAAACGTAGGACTAATATCGAAAGCACAAGGCGGAATGCCCTTGATAATAATGAAGTCTGCCGTACCGTCCAGACCCTGTAATTTGACTGAAAAGTACTCATACTGGAGCTTCCACTTCGCCATCACACCTTCACGGATGTCATACTTTGTCCGATCAAGTTCGGTTAATTTTCATAGGTAAAAAGCTAGTTCAATAGTATAGGTTTCATTTTTGGTAGCGCTTATGTCGCCGCCGCTCAAAAAACCAATTCCGGTGGTGCCGCACTAGCGGTACGAACTACTCGCGGTATGCACAACCGCAGCCAAATGCTGATCAAACGTCAATAATTCAAACGCATTACACAGCGCAGTGGCCGCAATGATCGCATCTGGCAGCTTAATCTTTCGAGTTTGGCGCAATTCGATCACCGCTTCCAGGATCAGCGTGGTCAAAGGAATATGAGTAAGGTAGCCAAGCTTGTTTCTGATTAAGCCAGATTCGGTGCGGGTGATTCCAGGAAAACCCAATAGCGCCATTTTCGTAATTGTGCTGTACGCGCATTCTACGGCTAGAATCTTGCGTGCGGAAACCTCTGCCAATACGGCGGGACTGGATTTAAGAATGCCAAGAATAAAATTGGTATCTAAAAGGTATTTAATTCCATTCATCGCGCAACTTTTCCTGAATTGCGAGCGGATCGCCTGCAAATGCAAACGAGGCTTCTAACCCACCACGCAGGTCAAACAAAGTTTGATCCCGTGCTTGCATTTGACTTGTCTCTAGGCATCTTTTTTGTTTTAGGAACTCTGCAAAATCGAGCAATTCGGTCTGCATTGCGTCTGGCAATTCCTGTGATACTTGATAAAGCTTCTCCGCAGTCGTCATGATTAAGCCCTCCTTTTTTCCGTATGGTACACCGCAATGAGTGCTTTGGCACAGATCGCCGGTGAAAAAGCGCCAACGTGTTGACTAGTTGATCTAAAAATCGTCGTTTTCAACCACCATCCTAGCCAATGCAATCAAGTTTAACTGCACGGTACTGGCAGCGCCGATGCGGGTGGTGGCCAAACTGGCTGATTTGGCGAGATTGTTGCACGAGCAATTGGAAGAGCACGAGCGCAAATTTTTATTGCCCGCACGCTACGAAACCAACAATGGTCGTTTCGCCGATCTGATTATTCGTTTGCATCAACAAACCTGCCAACGTGTGGTAGTACTGGTGGATGCCTGCGATAGGCCGATTCTGGATCGGCTAGACGACCCGATCAGCGCGCGCGAGATTCGCGAAGAGCTTAACAACATCTGCTGCGTGATCAAAGACCAAGACGCCGACATTCGTTTTGCGATGTTGACCGGGGTTTCCAAGTTTTCCAAGGTGAGCCTGTTTTCTGGCCACAACAATCTGAATGACATCACGCTCGACCCGGAATGGTCGGCCCTGTGCGGCTACACCGCAGACGATGTTGATACCGTGTTCGCGCCTGAGCTTGCCGGGCTGGATCGCGAACAAGTGTGTTCTACAGCCACTTCGCCGCGCTCGGCTTTGAGGTGCGGGTAGAAGACGCCACCAACCATGGCCGTATTAACATGGCGGTGATCTTGCCTGAGCACATCTATCTGTTTGAATTTAAGGTAGTGGAATTGGTACCCGCTGGGCGCGCCTTGCAACAGTTGCGCGATAAGGCATATGCCGACAAATACCGGGGCCATGGTGCCGCCACAGTTGGCTGCCCGATTGACCTGATCGGCGTTGAATTTTCGCGCGAGGCAAGAAATGTGGTGCGCTTTGAGGTGGAACGCGTCATTTGATGCTGGAAAGCGCTTACCGTTGGTGATAGTGAATTTGAGCTTGCCAGCGGCGGCAAACGGCATTGTTTCGATGGGCGCAATCGGGCGTGGTTTGCCAGGTTATGAGATTGCCGAGTTTTCCAATATCAATCCGGCGGTATACGCGCCGGGCGTGGGCATCGTTTCGGCCAAGGTAGGTGGCGGGCTGATTGCGATGAGTGGCACCAGCATGGCAGCGCCCCATGTGGCCTGGGTGGCCGTTCTGTGGTCGGAAGCATTGCACAACGCCAATCGACGCACCAAGGTCGAGCTGGTAAGGAGCAAGCTGCTGGCTAACTGCCAAGCGCATGGTTTTGCTAGTGGGGTGATACCTTTTGACATCGGGGCGGGCTTGGTGCTTGCGCCGCCACCTTTGTGACTAGGGCCGACTATAACGGTTTTTATTGTGAGGGATGCTGTTGATGGTATTCTTGCGGCCTGGTTTCACCTAACCTTGGTGCGAGGTAGCACATCAAACATTGGCGTGAATACCCGATTCTTGTGCCAAAGCGATTAACCGTTCATGATGGGCTTCATAAAACGCACGCCCAGCCGGGGCGCGACGATGCGCCGATTGCATTAACATCCTGTTTCCGCGTGCAAGCGGTGCGGGGTGGGTTTTGATGTTAGACTACCTGTTTTGCTAGCCGTTTAATTTTCCGTGCTTGATGCGGCATATGTGAAATAAAATGCAGGTAGCGGCAGATTGTCCGCTACCGTTGGTATTCTGAAAGATAGCGCAATAATGGAAAACACTCAGTTGCACATTGATGGCATGAATGTACCGCTTGCCGTTGCCAGGTTTGCCCGAACCCTGCATGATCAGCGTAGCCCTGCTCTTGTGGGGCAGTGCTCTGAAATGCCTGCGGTAACGAGTAATTCGCTTTGGCATGCTGACGGTGTCGAACTCGAATTTACCTCCTTGGCGGCGCGTAATCAGTGTGTGGCCGTGTTGGTTGCGCATGATTTGCTAAATCAAGCGGCCATGCCGACACCGGATGAACTTTTTAAGCAGGCTTACCAACTTTTGCGCAACGAAATCGGCCACCCGGATCAAGGCTGTGGGCGGTTTTTGGCCCTTTGGCATGCGCACGCCAATATTTTCCACGCGGCGGCCAGTGTGATCAATCATGGCGGCGGCAATGTATTCGGAATTTTGCGCCCACTTGGCGCAGCAATCGGATTTTTGTCGGATTTTATGGTCGATGACTTGCTTGAAATTGCCCATGCGTATTATCCCAAAACCATCAACGACATGGCAGCAGGCATATTTCCACAAACGATCGAACAAGCATTGATTTCCCGGCCAGCACGGGCATGGGAATTATATGAACGGGTCAAGGGCGACGCATCTGATCCGGCGGGGAGCCTGTATTGGGTGGCATTGTTGGCGTTGGCCCGGGCTGGGCAGCAAAGCGATGTGATCGAGAAAGCCTTGGCTGATCTCCAACATGGCGACGCCCATTCAAGCAAACGTGGCTTGTGGTTGCTGGCACGCCTACTCACATCCGTTAGCCTCACTGTGGCTTTGCAGGCAACCTGTATTGCAACGCTAAGACAGTATTTGCACCATGCTGAAACGGACATTCACCAAGCCGTCGTTTGGGCAATTGGCCATGCGGCACCCCAGCAGTTGCCGTTATTGCGCGATTTACTTGTACTGGCAAAATCAAATGACCAAGCCGCGCTTCGTACTGTTCTTAACTTGCTTTATTTAGATGATGGAGCCGTAAAAGGGAGTGATTGTTTCGCCGAATTAGTGTACGCCTTAAGCCGTTTAGATCGACATGCAGGGTTCAGTATTGGCGACTTTGACCATATACTGGCACAACTATTTGCCGAACCACACACGGTAGCGCTCGCCGAATCGTGTCTGACAACGTGGATACAAAACAATGGCAATGGCAACCTGAGTGCTAGGGATTTGCTTGAGTCTTTCACCGCTACTTTTGGTGAGGTGGTGAAGCAACCCGTGTTGTTGGCACGGATAATAACGAATTGGCTGTTAGCGGATGAAAATCAACTGGCTGGTGCTGCTGGCGGATTGATCAGTTTTTTATGGGTAAGAAATTTTCGGCAACCTGTTTTTTCAAAAAACATACTCGATGGCCTCAATGAGCTTGATTTGAGGTTTTTGGCACGGCGCATATTGGGCTATGTATGGCATGAAGAACCCATGCTGTCGCTGATCTTTTCCATGTTGGAGACGAACGATGCCTCTGCCAGAACCTTTGGACTAGTGCATACCCTGTTGGTGGATCAAGCTGGCCGAGATTATCTGCATGCAACCATGGCAGCCATTACGGCCAAGAAAGAAATTGCACCGTCCGAATGGCTGCCCTTGCTAGACTTTGCCCATGCGAAACTGATGGGGATGGCGAGTGCCAGAGAGGCGCTGCCACGCTTGGACGAATTGCGCGCGCCAGAGCGGGTACGCCGCGCAATTGCTCTTCTGCGTGCCCGCAAAAATGAAAAGGGACGGGCGAAGGCTGACGAAAAATCGGTTTTCTTGAACTTGGTGACCAAAATACCCATGAAGGCTGGGGTTGGCTGGTTTGCTGTTAAAGATGGCGTTGTCAGTGAGCCCGCCAAGTTGCACACCATTTCGATGCAAGCCAGTTTGCCATTTCGATCTGTGTTTGATCCGGTCAATTACGATATTTCCCGCCTTGAATTACGTTTAGCAATGCGAGGCGACGCATGAAACTGGTGATTGCCGAATATTTGCGCACTCTGCGGGAGCGGGATGAACTGGATCGCCTGTTGCCAGACTTATTGCTGGAAATGGGCTATGTCTTGGTTGCCCGACCTCAAACGGGCAATCGCCAATTTGGCGTTGATCTATCTGCGCGGGGCAAAGACCCAAAGGATGGGGAGGACGAATTACTACTGCTAGTGGTCAAGCAGGGTGATATTGGCCGCAGTGAGTTTGACAGCGTGCCACAAGGTGTGCGCAGTAGTATCAATGAGATTTTTGATGTCTATTTGCGCTCTCATTTGGCGCCGCAGGATGAAAATCGGCGGGTGCGCATCGTGGTGGCCACCAATGGCGAATTAAAGCAAACGGTTCTTGCCAGTTGGAGTGGCTTTCTTGCCGAAAAACAGGGTAAGCCGGTCATCGAGTTTTGGGGCATAGACAGACTGGCGGAATTGGTTGAGCGGTATTTATTTGACGAACATGTGTTTCGGGACGAAGACCGTAAGCAACTTCGCCGGGCGTTGGCTTTATCGGGGGATAGCGAGTACGACCAACGCGATTTGCATCGCTTGTTCACCCGCACTTTGGGTTTGCATCCCGATGGCAGCGTGCTGGCCGGCGAAAAATCACCAAAACAATTGATGAAGGCATTAAGCTTGGTCAACTTGTCGGCCCAAGTGTTTGCGGCGTGGTCAATCACCGAGGGGGATGCGCGCCAAGCCTTGCGGGCCAGCGAGCGGGCCTTGCTATGGGCATGGCATCGGATTCAGTTAGCCGATGAAGCGACTAAAATTGCTGCTGTCGATGCTTTGCTTGCTTTACTGGGCAGTTATTTGAATGTGAGTAGCCGCTATTTTCAGAAATTGCAGCCGCATTGCATGCTGCCCGATGGTTGGGTAGAGAACCATACTAATGGCTGTGAATTTTCTTTGGTTGTGTTTGAACAAATCGGTATCTTGGCTAGCATTGGCTTGGCAACCTTACTGATGCCAGCTCAAGATAAAGTTGCATTGGCGCAAACTGCGCAAGCGGCACGCCAGATTGCACAAACCTTGCTCAGCGCCATCAAGCACAATGGCATTTGCAGTTCCCCGTGTTTGGATCGGCACAGTCAAGATATTACCTTGGCGTTGATGCTGTTGCAGGGCACTGCTTTGCTGGACGAGGCCAAAGAGTGGGTGCAGCATTTGGTGCGCAATATCGATTACGCCTACAAGGCAGGAAAATACGTTCCGGTGGCGACGGATTCGCTGGATGATTTGGTCGAAAGTGGTGGATGGTGTGGTGAGTCGGCTAAACCCAAGGCCATGAATATGTCGTGGACTTTACCTACCTTGGCTGGGTGGTGCGTCATATTCGGTCTGGATGATAGCTATAGGATTTTGGTTGCAGAATCGAAAGCCAATTACCCCGAGGTATGCATGCAGCTTTGGCATCCTGATGCCGATCTATACCAACACTTATACTTTGCAACAGCCCATTTTGATTGTGGCGCGTCAGAAGCGCCGATCAATCTGCCGGATGAGCCAAGCGATTGGCGTAAGCATATGGCTTTGATTGTCGCGGCGGACAAGGCCGGGCTTGGCAGTAGCTCGATAGCAGCGCAGGCCGGACTTGCCGTACTGGATGTGGTCGTGTGTCGGCATTTCCAAACACCAGTGCCGCCAAGTTTGTGGTATCGGTTTGCGGTAGCCGATTGAGTGCCGATAGAATGAGCACTACTTTATCTGCATTTCATCCGCAGGATTATTTCGACCCCACCACGCCACTTGCCGAGGCCGAGGCTGAATTCATCAATTTGTTCTCTGACAAGCTCACGTTACTTTCCGCCGCCTGCACCCCCACAGGCGATGGCTTTACCCTGCTTGGTGACTTGGCCGACCAAGCCACGCCCTGCGCTAACCAGTGCCACAACCTCGGCATGCGCGCCTTGCAAATGGACGAACCAGAATTCGCCCTGGCCGAAGCGGCTTTTGCCCTTTCGATCCGCTGCCGCATGCGTACACCCGCGCCCATGCCCCCGAGCGAGCGAGCCACCCTGTTGATGGCCTTGCGCCACTGGGCGCGTGCGCTGCGCGAGTTGGGCGACTACCCCAGCGCCATCGCGGTGCTGCGCCATGTGGTCAGCCAATGGGCAACCCAGTCCGAGGCCGAGACCGCCGAAGAACTCGATAGCTGGAACGATTTGGCCAGCCTGTTACTTGATATCTGGCAATTGCCCGAAGCCATCACCCTGCTACACCAAGTAGTGGCGCGCAATACACAGGTGCGTCCCGCTGCGGGCAACGACCCGAATACCTTGATTGCGCAAAGCAATCTGGCCGATGCCTTAAAAATGTCCGGTGATCTTGCTGGCGCGCGTGCGCTGTGTGAGCAAGTGTTACGCGCACGCCAGCAGCACCCGGCGCTTGGCCCAGAGCACCCGGATACCCTGACCTCGATGAATAACCTGGCCGATGTACTGCGCGCCCAAGGTGATATCGTGGCCGCGCGCAGCTTGTTGGAGCAAATGCTGGCGGTGCGGCAAAGGCTGCAACCCGAGCACCCCGATACCCTGACCGGGCAAGCCAATCTGGCTTGCATTTTGTATGACTTTGGCCAATGGCGCGAAGCTGCCGCACTGGAGCGGCGGGTACTGGCCGCGCGCATGGCACTCGGGCCAGAGCACCCCGATACCTTGAGTGCGGCCAACAATTTGGCAGGCAGCCTGCGCGAACTGGGCGAATTTGCCGAAGCGCGGCAATTGTTGCAGCAGGTATTGGCCGCCCGCCAGCTAAGCCTTGGTTTGGCGCATAACGAAACCTTGACCGCCATGACTAATCTGGCCGATATGCTACGTGAAGCGGGTGCTTTGTACCAAGCCAAGGCATTGGCCGTCAACGCTTGGCGCACGCGCAAAAAACTGCTGTCGGCCAAGCACCCGGACACCTTGAACGCCGCCACTTGTCTGGCGGCCATCTTGCATGAAAATGGCGAAGTCGATGACGCTATCCGCTTTCAACGTGAAGTGGTGGCTGGCTATGCCCGCCTCGACCCGACTTTTCAGCACCTGCAAACGCTTGGGTGTAGCAACGATTTGGCCAGCATGTTACGCAAGACGGGGCAAGCGGAACCCATCGCAGAAGCCCATGCGCTGTATAGTCAGGTGAACCAGATCATGAGTGTGCGATTTGCCGATGGTTTTCACGAACGGCACACCGCGCGCTTAAATCTGGCCGAAACCCATTATGCGCAAAACCAGCGCGCTGCTGCTTGGGATACCCTGCAACCGGTATTGACACACCTGGCCGGGTTGGAAATATTCAGTCAACGCGAATTTGAATTGGCGTTTCGCGCCGCCAGCCTGTATTTCATGCTGCGCGAAGACGATGCGCTGCATCAGTTTTTGCAGCAGGCGAGTCGCGCCATGATCACCACCATTGAATTACTCGATTGGGGATCGGCGCAGCACTTGCTGGAACATTTTCGCGGCCTGCATGAAATCTGGCTGCGCCTGTGTCTGGCGCATTATCTGCGCGACTTGCCGCTGGCATTGACCCCGTTGCATGGGATTGAAGCGAGCGCGGCACTACGGCTTGACCCCGCGCGTACAAGTTTGCCAGCCAGTGCGCCCTCTGCGCAAGAAGACAGTTTTAACGTAGCGCGGCGTGCCTTGGCCGATATCCGCATGAATTTACAGCAAATGCACGAAAACCTGCGCAGTAACGATCAAGCCGCCGAGTTGGAGGCGGATTTGCAGTCGGATTTGCCGCCAGAACAGGCTTTGGCCCAAGCAGAATGGCAAACCGAATCGCAAGCGCAACAGGGCGCGCAACTACAAGCCCGCCTGCACCAAACGCAGCTAGCCGAGCGCGCAGCGCTGGCGCAGTATCGCGCTACGCGTGCGGCGCTGTTGCAGTCGCCCGCGCCGCTGCCTGCCAGCCTGTTTGCGCCCGCCTGCACCATGGCGCACAGTCAAGCCAGCTTGGGCACGCACGAGGTGTTGCTGTTATTGGTGCATTTGGCCGATGGGTTTAGCGTGGCGTGCGTAATAAAACCAAGCAGCGCAGAACTGATCGCCCTGCCGGGCATGGCTGCCTTGGTGCAGGCGCATCAACATTACTTGATGCACGGCCAAAACGGTTGGCGACGCACGCTGTTGCGCCGCCATGAGGTGGACGATTGTCAGCAAAATCAGCAAAATCAGCCTGCTGCGCTGGATGTAAGCCTGGAACAGTTGATTAAGCAGGCGCAAAGGCACTGGTGGCAGCCGCTTGCGGCGGCACTGGCGGGTGCCGGGTTGATTAGTATTGTCTGCGCGCCATCGCTACGGCAGATTTGTCTGGATCTGGGTAATCCGGGTTACGCTTGCGCCTATTACCCCGGCATGAACGGCTGGCTGGCGCGTATGCGGCGGGTACCCGTCACCCTTGCTGATCAAATCCAGTCAGATACCAAGTTGGCGCTGGACGCCGCCTATGATTCCGCCTGGCAAACGGATACGCCGCTACCGTTTGCCAAGGCCGAAGTGGCGTTGCTGGGCGCGTTGTGGCCGCCCACCCGGATCGAGCCGGGCAAGCAAATGCTGGCGCGCTTGGAAAACGGCAGCCACCAACGCGCACTGCATATTGCCTGCCACGGCATGACGGTTGGCACGCAAGCGGGCGAACATGCGGTGTTGCTGCTCGATAGTGCTGACGAGCTTATGCTTGACCCCGGCCAGATTGCGGCCATGCCGGGGCAGTTGGATGAATTTTTTTGCTCCACCTGCGTTGGTGGGTTGGTGTCGCAACGGGTGGGGACGGACGCGATAGGTATCATCAGCGCGCTGCAAAACAAGGGCGTGCGTAGCGTGATTGCCTGCTTTGCTAGCGTGCCGGATTTTTATATGCCCTTGTTGGCGGCATTTTATTGGCATGCCCGGATCGCTGGTGAGATGCCGGTGGCGGCACTGGCACTGGCTAAGCGGCAGTTACTTTCCGGGGCATGGCCGCATGGTTTGCTGGCGGAAATTGCGCGTAGTTATGGTGTTGCGATTGAGACCATGCTGTGGAATGCGCGGGTGGGCAGTGGGTCTGCGGCAAGCTGGGCGATTGCGCAAAATATGCGGCATTACTTGTTGCCGCCGGGTTTGCAGGGGGAGGTGTTGCAGGAAGGGGCGACGGTTGCGGATTGGCGGCAGTTTTCTGCGGCTTGGTGTGAGCGGGAAGAGCGCCGGGCGGAGTTTGCGCGGGCGGTGGTGGGGTATTTGCTGGAGGTAAGGGCGGCGCTGCCACCGGGGCAGCGCGAGATGGTGCGGCATTTGTGTGGGTTTACGGTTTGTTTTGGACTGTAGAATCATTTTTTTGATTGAATGTTTTTTCCAGCGCTTCGATCAGAAATCGGATTTCCACTGCATCCATCTAGGACAAATCTTCTGGATCAGCGCGCCCATGGTCGCGGCTGCCAGCACTAATGGTGGGCAGGGCGTGGATAAAGGTATCCAGTCCCTTTCCGCTGTAGTTGGGTGCTTGCTACTGAAGGGTGGATATAGCGTAAGCGTCCAGCCCCACCACCTTCCATTCGCAAACCACTAAGCGCATCATGGCGACTTCAAACAAGGAGTCCTCATGTCATCAACTCAAATCCCGGAATACTGGCTCGCGCACATAGCGCAATGGAAGGCTAGCGGTCTAAGTCGTGCTGCATATAGCGCACAACACGGTTTCAAACTGCATACTTTAGCCTACTGGATAAAGCGTAACAAAACGCTGTCATGCAGCGATATGCCGTTGACGCTGATAGCAGCAAAGATTCAGCCAGCACCGCAAGTGCTGCCAACTGATCTCATCTTACGCTGTCCCAACGGCAGCGTATTACACCTACCACCAAGTACGCCCGCGACTTGGTTAGGCACATTATTGAGCCAATTAAAATGATTACGCCCAATCAAAACGCGCATGTCTAGCGGCTCTAGCGCAAGCCAGATTTGCGCGTTTTGATTGGGCGTAATCATTTTAATTGGCTCAATAATGTGCCTAACCAAGTCGCGGGCGTACTTGGTGGTAGG
>JBKJLF010000804.1:0-3591 GCA_046597185.1 Burkholderiaceae bacterium
TAGCCATGTTCTTTTCGCGTACCTACATTCATCTGATTTGCCCAACGCTATCAGACATCGCGCCCAATGCACCAACCACGGGGTCAGCCTTGCAGAAGCGCTTTTATCATTTGCAGCATCAAATCGAACGCCAATGTCAAAGCTTAAAAATGGCGGCATAAAATTTGATCTGTTTACATCCAATTCTGTAAGTTAAAAAGGCTAGCAACCCGCAACGCAAATCCCGTCCTTCTTTAAGGCCGTTCATGATTTGTATATACCACATACCGTTAAACTCAATCGGCGGCACATCAGGCGGCGGTTCGCGTTTGGCTGGCGGTGGAAAATCGGCAGGCGTGGCTTCACGCACTTCTTGCGTGTCGATATTGATAAAATATTTACCACGGCTTGTATTCTCAACCAAAATATCACGCGTGCCGGGCCGATGCTTTATGCGTAAAAACTCGGGGCCAGGCGACTTAACATCCTGGCTGTGCGGTTTCATGAACCAAGATACGTGCCCAATCGCGGTTATCTTTAATTATCCCCCTTATTTGTAAGAAAATTATCCGCGATTTATATCACTGCGAGCCGTTCCGGGACGCCCCTCACAAAGGATTCTGATTTTTGATTATCCCAGTCGGGGGTGTTTTTCACTGAATTACGAAGCTGCACGTGATCAGTTAATATCAATTTATTAGAGTTTACTATTGTGACCATCCGCTTAAACCCGGTTTGCAGCTTGCCGATTGCCCTGTCAAGTTGCTGCGCGGTGGTGTTGACATCGGCAAACCAGCGTTTAACCAAGTCGCGTGCGCTGGCTTTTTCTTTGGCCCTGGTGGCATTCGATTCGGTCAGCATGCTCGCAGCGCGTTGCAGCAATGGTTTGCCTCCCGCGAGCCAGGATGAAGCATTGATCCCGGCATTGCACATGTTAGGCATTGCAGTACCTGAAGGCAACCATCCGCAAAATCAGGTGCCACACCCACCGCACGGTTAATAAGCAGAAAGCAAAAAAGGCCCGCAAATCAACGCGAGCCTTTTCTTTGAATTAACCGTAAAAAGCGCGAAACCACGCGCAATTTAAACAATTACCCCAATTTTTGTGCATTCTTGCGACGGGCCAAAAAGCCCAACATACCCAAGCCAGCCAACATCATGGCGTAAGTTTCTGGTTCTGGCACAGGTGGCAAGGTGGTGTTGTCGATGGTTCTGAAACCCGAACCGGAATTAAATTGCATTTGCTGGCCGCCATCGCAGCAGCCTTCCAAACCATACATATTCAGGGTGTGGTTGCCCGCACCAATATTGGCGCTGAATTGGAAAAACTGGCTTGGATTACCATAGCTACCTGCCCACCACATATCATTGGTACGGAAATCAACCGCTTGGCCGTCCAGGAATACCGCACCGCCACGACCAAAATCAACCCCTGCGCGGAAGGTATAGTTGCCGGTGCTACCCGCATCCACACCAAAATTAATGGTGGCTTTGAATGCAATATTGGTGCTCGAACCAAACAAGCCATGGTTGGAAACATTGTCATAGCTCGATACAGTGGTACTACCATAACCCGCGCCAGCCGTTGCAACGGCGGCATCCACCACCGAACGGTATTGTTCAGCCGTGGCCAAAGGGCCAGCCGCAGAATAACCGGTTTGCAATTGAATAGTAGCCGCATTGGCCGCAAAGGCCGTTACCAAGCTGGCGACGAGAATCGATACTTTTGCTAATTTCTTCATGAATTTCCCTTATATATATTAAAATAAACCAACACCCAAACTACCTTCTTAATCAGAATCAATTGTTGCTGATGTCCGAGATTATACGGAACTAGCGCAAAAAAAGATACGCTTTTTGCAGCACCATTTGCGTCAAATCAAATGGTTCAGGTATCAAATTCCAAATTAAAACTTTTATTGAAAAAAGTCCCAAAACAGACTACACTGATTCCAGTTCGCCCGATCCAGCCATTTTCACCCGTTTCTACCCATTTCCACCCATTTGCAGGAGTCACCATGTCTGCCCAAGCACACTATGCAGCAACCGACGCCCACTCACCCAACGGCAGCCCCGGCCCCCAAGCCATTTCCGCTGCCGCCATTCGGGCCTTCAGTAATATTGCCGAATTATGGCAACTCTCGATCGAACAACAATTAGTTTTACTCGGCCACGCCAGCCGCTCCACGTATTTCCGCTGGAAAAAAGACCCGGAGCAAGCCAAACTCAGTCACGACACGCTGGAACGTATCTCCTACATTCTTGGCATCTACAAAGCCCTCACCATTTTACTGCCTGACACGAAGGCCGCCGATCAATGGATCAAGCAACCCAATGACGCACCGCAATTTGGCGGCCACAGCGCCTTGAGCCGCATGCTGTCCGGCAATGTGGGTGATTTGCTCACGGTGCGCCAATATCTGGACGCCATGCGCGGGGGCTGGGCATGAAAAAGCTTATTACAGCCAGCGCACGCCTGACCGATGTGGAATGGCACCCCGGCTTTCGCATCATTCCTTCCCGCTTTCCCAGTGTGAATATTTTTGACCGGGTGGCCAAAGCGGAAGACTTTGAAGCGCTCTACGTGCTCGAAGCCATGACCAACCCACGGATTCGGCAAGAAGTGGGCGAATTATCGCTGGTGCCGCCCGATGAACGCCGCTTCGGCCAGGGTTATGGCGCAATCATGGCGGCCTTTACCCACCTCAACCCGGACGGCAGCCGTTTTAGCGACGGTTTGTACGGGGTATTTTATGCCGCTTACGAAAAACAAACCGCCGTGGCAGAAACCTGCTACCACTCGGGCAATTTTCTGCGCGCCACCCGCCAAGCGCCAACCCAGTTGCAAATGCGCGTCTACCATGTTGAAATCAGCGGCCAGTTTCATGATATTTGCGCCCTGCCACCAAGCGACCCCATCCTTAGCCTGAACGACTATGCCGCCTCGCGCGTGCTGGGTAAGCATATCCGCAGCCAGGGCGCGCATGGCATCATGTACCCCAGCGTGCGCCACGTGGGTGGGCTCTGTGTGGCCACCTTTAAAACCACGCCGCTTTCCCATTGCCGCCATGCCTGCCATATGCTGTACCAATGGGACGGCCATAACATCAGCCATGTGTTTGAAGAAGTTGGCACCTCGCCCATCAGCTAAGTCGATCAGTTAAGCCCATCGTTAAGCACATCGGTTAAGCTGACAATCAAACCCCAAATTATACAAGCCACGCTTGCATGCGATATTTTCAGCCATTTTCTTGCAAGCTCCTTTATAATCAATCCTTTCTAAAAAATGTATAGCCAATCATGGAATTAGCAAAATCGTTTGAACCGACTGAAATTGAAAAATTCTGGCGTACCGAATGGGAGCAACGCGGCTATTTTGCCGCCTCAATGGATAGCAGCGAACCGACGTTTTGCATCCAGTTGCCACCACCCAATGTCACCGGCACGCTACATATGGGCCACGCCTTTAACCAAACCATTATGGATGGCTTGACCCGCTACCACCGTATGCGCGGCTTTAACGCGGCATGGATACCGGGCACCGACCACGCCGGCATTGCCACGCAAATTGTGGTAGATCGCCAACTGGGCCAGCAAAATATCTCGCGCCAC
>JBKJLF010000731.1:0-3588 GCA_046597185.1 Burkholderiaceae bacterium
TATTTTAATATCTTTCGAGATGTGTATAAACCTATGATGTATACCCCCAACGCCGCATATTGCGCCGCCAGACTTTCCACCGTATGCGCAATGCGCGAGGTGAGCCAGCCACCCACCATGAAAATGGCAAGAATTGCAATCCAGGGGATAACCGACATTGCCGCCACTAACATCTTCGCAATACCCGTTTTAAAAAAGATGACTTCGATCAGCGTGAAAGCCAAAATCGAACCGCCCAGGTGATTGAACACCTTGCCAATAAACTGTTCCCGCGCCTGGCCGTAGCCTTGTGATGAATTGGTTAATTCCATGTTGTACTCCTTGAATGATAAGGATTGTGAAAAAAGTATCCGTGCGGGAAATTATATAGCGGATTACGAGAATATGAAATCAAAACTTCATGATCTTGATTCACAGGCAGTCGATTATTGCGATCTTGAAAATAAAACCGCCAAATTCCGCCAAATAACGAAAGTTGTCGCCAATTCAGAGCTTGCCTTCGCGCAATGTGTGCGAAAGCTGCCGTGAGTGTGCAAATTCCGCCACCTGCAAAATTGCCCACGCCAAGCCTCGCTTGCATGCCTTTTGGTAGCCGTTTCATATTGCCGCAGCAAGACAATTTATACGCACCGTTCTGCACGGGCACGCTATTGCTTCTGTTTGGTTCTGGCGCGTTTTGGCTGGCCTGCAAAGGCTAAAATCGCCACGCATTATTTTCTTTTTTGTAGCGCCTGGCGCACGTTTGAGTCAGCCAAAACATGGCAAAATATGAATCGGTGGTTGCTCTTACCTGCCGCAGCCCTGCAGGCACACATTGAATTTTTCTTGAACGAGGCACCCGGATGTTGGCACTTGATGGCTATTCGCTAAAACTGCTCACTCGTACCCACGAGGAGCTGCACTTGTATCGCGGCACGCGTTTGGGCGACCAAGCGGCGGTGTTGGTACAGGTGGCAACCCGTGCTGCCCAATCGACTCAAGCCCGACTCCAACATGAATTTGATCTGCGCGAAGAATTACATATCGCCTGGGCCGTGCAACCCCTGGGCTTGATGAAAATAGGCAGCAACCTGGTTTTGGTGGAAACCGACCCCGGTGGCGAATTGCTCGAAAATCTGCTCGGGCCGCCCCTGCCGATTGCTTTGTTTTTGCGCCTGGCCATTGGCATCACGCGCGCGGTGGTTTCACTACATCAGCAGGAATTGGTGCATAAAGATTTACACCCGGCGCATATTTTGATCGACGTGGCCAGTGGTAAAACCCATTTGCTCGGCTTTGGCAACGCCTCACGCATCCCACGCGCGCACCAGGATTTGATCCCGCTGGAAGTGATCACCTGTAATCTGGCCTATATTGCGCCAGAATTAACCGGACGGGTGAATCGCTCCATCGATTCTCGTAGCGATTTATATACCCTGGGCGCAGTGTTTTACCATATGTTGGCAGGCGTCGCACCATTTAATGCCACCGATGCCATCGGTTGGGTGCATAGCCATATTGCGCGCCAACCGCTGCCGCTAACCGAGCGCATCGCCAATATGCCGCCCGCATTGTCAGCCATTGTGCTGAAATTGCTGGCAAAAAATGCCGAAGATCGCTACCAAACCGCGAGTGGCTTATTGTTCGATTTGCAGCAATGCCTGACCAAGCTGGCACATAATGGCCGTATCGCCGAATTTGTTTTGGCGCGCCACGACGTGGCTGGCCGCTTGATCGTACCCGAAAAATTGTATGGACGCGAACAGGCGCGCCAGGTTTTGCTGGATGCGGTAGATCAAGTGCTGGCTAGTGGGCATTCTGAATTGGTGTTGGTGACGGGCTATTCGGGTATTGGCAAATCGTCTCTGGTCAATGAATTATTACAAGTTTTGGTGCAACCACGGGCGCGTTTTATTGCCAGTAAATTTGATTTGCACAAACGTGACATACCCTACACCACCCTGGCTCAGGCGTTTCAAATTTTGGTGCGCCAAATGCTGGGGCAAAGCGAGCAAGTGCTGGCCGCCTGGCGTGAGGCGATTTTGCAAGCGGTGGGCAGCAATGGCCAGTTGTTGCTAGACCTGATACCGGAACTGCAGTTTGTGATTGGCGAGCAAGCATCTGCGGTGGAACTGCCGCCAGCGGAAGCGCAAAACCGCTTTCAGACCGTGTTTGGCCAATTTTTAACCGTTTGCGCGTCAGAACAACATCCGCTGATTGTGTTTTTGGACGATTGGCAATGGATGGATGTGGCGAGTATGCGTTTGATCTCGGATTTGCTCATCACTTCCAGCCTGCGCCACTTTTTATTGATCGGCGCTTATCGCGATAATGAAGTCGGGTTGGCGGACCCCTTGACGATCGCGCTGGATGCGCTACGCCAGCAAAAAGTGATTATCAATCAAATCGAACTGGGGTCACTGGTGCCGTCTGACGTGACGCGCTTATTGAGCGATACCTTGCATGCCACGCCCGAACAGGTTGCGCCTTTATCGGCCTTGTTGTATGAGAAAACGGCGGGCAATCCATTTTTCACCACCCAGTTTTTACATCGCCTGGCCGATGAAAGATTGCTGGCCTTTAATTTTGAAGCCCGCTGCTGGGAATGGGATTTGGCGCGTATTGAGCAACAGGGTTTTAGCCAAAATGTGGTCGATTTAATGATCGCCAAGCTGCGCCGCTTACCACGTGATTGTCTAGATGCGGTGAAACTGTTGGCTTGTCTTGGCAACGGTGCCGAAGTGCAGACTTTGGCCCGGGTGTGCGATCAGGCGGTGGCCGTTACCGAAGCCGATTTATGGCCTGCGGTGAAGATCGGTTTGTTGGTGCAACACCATTCCAGTTACCAATTGGCGCATGACCGGGTGCAAGAGGCCGCCTACTCACTGACCGAGCCGGAACTGCGGCCACAGGTACACTTGAATATTGGTCGCTTGCTGGTGGCACATTTGTCGGCACGGGAAATTGAAGACGATATTTTTAATATTGTGAGTCAATTTAACTTTGGGCTGGAATTAATTGAGTCGCCCACGGAACGTTCGCAAGTGGCGCGCTATAATTTTTTGGCAGGTAAAAAAGCCAAAGATGCGGTAGCGTATACTTCAGCGCGGACTTACTTGCGCGTCGCGCTGCAATTGCAAGCAGCGGATGCCTGGGAAAATGCCTATCCCGATAGTTACACCTTGCATTTGGTACTGGCGGAATGCGAATATTTAACCGGTAACTTTGATCAGGCCGAGCAATTATTCCAACGCTTGCGTGCGCATGCGCAATCCAATCTGGATCGTGCCAGAGTGGCGATGTTGTGCAGTGACTTGTATCAATTGTCGGGGCAGTATGAGGCGGCGGTGGATATTGGGCTGGCGGCGTTGCAGTTGTTTGGCGTCGTGTTCCCCGATGCCGAAGATCAAATCGAAGCGGATTTTTCTGCCCAATTACTTGAAATTGAAGCTAAATTGCAAGGGCGCGGCGCGGCTGATTTACTCCATTTGCCGATTGCCGACGATCCTGTCGATCAAATGATCATTGCCATTTTTGCCGATTTGGCATCGGCCATCCACCAAACCCGGCCCCAGGTGTTTTTACTGGCGGCTGTCAAGACCTTGAATT
>JBKJLF010000050.1:0-6615 GCA_046597185.1 Burkholderiaceae bacterium
GACAGCCGCAACCGCCTTAGCGATCTGATTGAACGAGCGCATCAACAAAGTGGGCAAAAAGTGGTGGTGCTGGTCGATGAATACGATAAACCCATTCTTGACCTGATCGACGACCCGGCCATGGCGCTGGCCATGCGTACGGAGTTGAAAAACCTGTATAGCGTGATCAAAGATTCAGATGCCTCGATTCGCTTTGCGCTGCTCACTGGCGTATCCAAATTCAGCAAGGTAAGCCTGTTTAGCGGCTTGAATAACCTCAACGACATCACGCTTGACCCACAATATTCGAGTCTGTGCGGCTATTCTGACGTGGATGTGGATACCATCTTCGCGCCAGAACTGGCGGGCTTGGATCGAGACCTGATTCGCCGGTGGTACAACGGCTACAATTGGCGCGGCACGGCGGTGTACAACCCTTTCGATTTGTTGCTACTGTTTGAAAAACGCGAATTTCACCCCTGGTGGTTTGAAACCGGCACATCTGGTTTCTTAATTAAATTGATGGCCGAGCGCGGTTTTTTTACGCCTGATCTGGCTCATATGCAAACTGGGCCGGAGTTGATATCAACCTTTGAAATTGAGCATATCACCCCCGAAGCCCTGTTATTCCAGGCCGGTTATTTAACCATTCGCAAAGCCACGCAAAGCCTTGCTGGTAACTGGCGCTATACGCTGGGTTACCCCAACCGGGAAGTTGAAGTTGGCTTGAATGGCGGCTTGCTGGTCGCTTACACGCAAGCCGCCAGTACCAGTGAAAAACATCGTTTTCAGTTGGAAGACTTGCTACTATCAAATGATACCAACGGCTTGCATGAACTGTTCCAATCATTTTTCGCCAGCATCCCGCACCACTGGCATGACAACAATTCAATTGCCAAATATGAAGGTTACTATGCCAGCGTGTTTTACAGCTATTTCGCCGCACTGGGTTTTGAGGTTCGGGTTGAAGATGCCACCAACCATGGCCGCATTGATATGGCCGTCATTCTGCCACAACAGATTTATCTGTTTGAATTCAAGGTAGTTGAACTACACCCCCAGGGGAAGGCATTGCAGCAATTAAAAGACAAAGCGTATGCCGATAAATATCGCCAACACGCCTTGCCAATTTGTCTGGTCGGAATTGAATTCTCACGTAAAGCGCGCAATGTGACAGGGTTTGAAATTGAAAACCTTGCTCATTGAGCTGCCCCCCTTAATCCGGCACCGTCACCACATTATTAACAAAGGTAATTTGATCCCCTGCCGCAGGCGTATTACTGATCGCAGGCAAATTACTGGCACCAATGGGCAAGGCACGACCATTCCCATCCAGCGCGCGCGGGGTGGTGCGTACCAGTTGGCTGGGCGGTAAGGCCCTGCCTTGGCGCAAGGTTGCCAACATCCGGTCCATCGCCTGAATATAGTACACGTGCAGCGGAATATAGCGGGTATCAAACCCGGCCAGCGGCAAAAAGCTGTCAAAATGCTGGCCATTGCTCACTTCAATATAGGCTAACTTGCTGGTCGCCCCTTCCACAATTTTGTTGATACCAAAATACGGGCGCGAGGTGAAGGCCACTGGAATTAAGGTGTCGGCCCGACCATGCACAATAATCGCTGGCTTGCCGCGCAAATTGCCTGTGCGCCCGACTTCCTTGATGCCCTGTTGCACGCGCAGCGCATTAGTGCTGCCGCCTTGCACCAGCTCGCGTTGGCAGATGGCACCATCGAGATTGTAATCGCTCACGCCGCTGGCTGGTGATACCGAAATCGCATCCACCGCAGGGCCACCAACGCTTAAGTTGTTGAAAATATTGATGCCGATGGTGGGGGGGATACCGTTGCCGCGCCCAAACGCCTGCGGCAGCAGGGTGTTGCTGCCGGAAAAACTATAGCCGCATAAATTGTCGAGCACACCAAAACGCCCCAGGGCATTGCTGTAGGTAGTGGCAATCGCGGGGGTGGCAAAAGCGTACATGGCGGCATGCAGCTCGCGGCTTTCCGGCTGATACCCGACCACTTCCAGCACCGATTGCGCATTGGTCGCCAGTTCATTTAAATTATCGCCCACGATCAAGCCTTTGGCACGCAAACCATTACAGCGCGCGCTGGCAGTGGCTGCCGCAATACTGGCGCGAAACGGCGCGCTTGCGACATTGGGTGCCAGCGCAGCGCAGGGTTGCATTAAATTGGCCAGCGTGATGTAGTCGATCAGCGACTTGCCACTGCCGGGCAAACTAAAACTGCCGCGCTTGACGGTGAGGCGGTTATCGGGCAGCAATTGCTGCGCAGGCTCACTCACAGCCACGCCACCAATCAAATTCTTCACGTCTTGCTCGGCAGCGGCCAAAGCGGCCCCCGCGCCATTGGACACACTGGAGGCAATCACCACGGTATTGCGCGAGTTCAAACGTATCAGGTGGCTCTTACCATCTTTACCGAGGCCGGCAAATTGTTCGTTCAATACGTAAAACGCCATTTCGATCGATTGCAGCGTCCACTTACCCCAGTCTTTTTCCGGATTCTGTTGCGAATGGGCGTGTTTGAAGGCAAACCGATTCGGCGTTGCGGTATTGAATGCGGCACGCTCGGCAGCGCTGATATTGGCCATAAACTGGGCATTTTTACCCGCACTGGCAGCAGCCACGCGCACGCCGTTTTGCAAACTCACCGTGTCAAGCTGTAAATCGTGAATGCCATTGCCCGTGCCCTTATCGCTATAGGCCACGGCGCAGCCATGCTTCAAACCCCATTCACCCGAGGTGGCTATGGCACCGTACACGCCGCGCGAACCGCTGGAGGTGCCCGTCACAATACAGGCATTATTGGGGTCAAAACCGGCTGGCACCTGCACCATCAGGGTGACGTTTTCGCTGCCTGTGCCGCTATCTGAGTAAGCAATATATTCGGTGCCGGCGATTTTGCCTTCGCCCAGCGTGTCACCGCCATTGGTATCGATATTCGGGCCATATAAGCGGCCAAAACCGCCGTCACTGGTGGGGTCGATCAAGGCGCGGTAATTGGTGTAAATCGCCAGCCGCCGCAGCTCGGCAGCGCTGGGTGCCGTCGGGTCGGCGAGAGCGGGGACCGTGGCTGAACCCAAGCCACTACGGCCCAGCCCCGCACTGAGTAAATCATCGCTGCTACCATCATAGCGGGTACTGCTGATCTCGCCTAAATAGCTCGGCTTGGTATTGACCTCGTCGGAAGCGCCACCACCACCACCACAAGCGTGCAAGCTAAAAACAATCATCGAGATCGAAACGTAAGTGTGTTTTTTCATGATATCGGGTCATCCACATTATTCAAACCAGGTTGGTCAAGTTAGTCCGGCACCGTCACCACATTATTGGCAAAAGTAATTTGATCACCCGCCGCCGGCGTATTGCTGATCGGCGGTAAATTCAAGATTGTAATCGCTCACGCCGCTGGAAGGCGAAATCGAAATCGAAACCGCATCCAGCGCCGGGCCACCCACGCTCTATCGATTACAGCGTCCACTTGCCCCAGTCTTTTTCCGGATTTTGCTGCGAGTGGGCATGTTTGAAGGCAAACCGATTCGGTGTTGCCGCATTGAATGCGGCACGCTCGGCAGCGGTGGGTGCTGCCGGGTCAGCGACAGCGGGTGCCGTGGCCGAACCCAAACCGCTACGGCCCAAACCGGCATTGAGTAAGTCATCGCTGCTGCCATCATATTGGGTACTGGTAATCGTCCCCAAATAGCCGGGTTTGGTATTGACATCATCAGAAACAATCCCGGTACAAGCAGTCAAGCTCAACGCGGCAATCAAACTCGGCAATAAAATTTCATTATTCATAATATTATATCTTTTGCATTATTTAAACTGGGTTGATCAAGTGGGTAAAATTTAACTATTTAGCACAAGCTGCACTTACGATATTGAAAGCATACTCGAAAAACCATGCTCAAATACTGGGCAATATCGAATAATTTACCCGGCAGCAGCACAAATCGGTGTGGCAGAGCCAAAAAACACGGATAATTTGCAGCATTCTAATAATTTACTGAGACTATGTTCAGCTCTACCCGCCTTTTAATTGGCACGCTGTTGCTTGCCTGCACCATGACGACTGCCCCAGGTATCAGCAGCGCTGCGCCCAAGCCTGACCTGAGTACCCACGCCCAGCGCAGCCAATTTGCCCAAACCGGGCGCTATGAGGAAGTGATTCGGCTGTGCCATGACTTTCAACAAACCTGGCCCAAAGCGGTACGCTGTATAGAATTTGGCAAAACCCCGGAAGGCCGCCCCATGCTGGCCCTGATCGCCTCGCGCAGTGACAAGCTCAATGATAAGCTCGGTGCCGCACTTGGTGGCAAACTCACGCCGACTGCCGTGCAACGCGCAAAACTGCCGGTGCTACTGGTGCAAGGTGGCATCCACGCGGGTGAAATTGATGGCAAGGATGCTGGTTTTTTGGCGCTGCGCGAATTGCTGCAACAAAGCGGGCCACAGGCTTTATTGCGCCAGCAAGTGTTGATTTTTGTACCGGTTTTCAATGTGGACGGGCACGAGCGCTTTGGCGCATGGAACCGCCCCAATCAACGCGGCCCGGAACAAATGGGCTGGCGCACCACCGGGCAAAATCTCAATTTGAATCGCGACTATGCCAAGGCGGACGCGCCCGAAATGCAAGCCATGCTGGGCTTGATCAATCAATGGGACCCGCTGGTAGTGGTCGATTTGCATGTCACCGATGGTGCCAAGTTTGAGCACGATATCTCGATTCAACTCGAACCGACGCGCTCGGGCGAGCCGGGTTTGCGCGCGGCGGGTTTGCAGTTGCGTGACAATGTTATGCAAACGCTGGAAAAAAGTGGCTCGCTGCCACGCCCTTTTTACTATGCCTTCAATCAGGAAGATGATCCGGCCAGCGGCTTTACCGACGGCGTACCCAGGCCGCGCTTTTCGCACGGGTATATGCTGATGCGCAATCGCTTTGGCATGCTGGTCGAAACCCATTCTTGGAAAGATTACCCGACCCGGGTGCGCATCACCAAAAACACGATTATGGCAACTGCACAACAACTGGCGCAGCATGGGCGCACCTGGCTGGCAGCCGCGCAGCAAGCGGATCAAACCAGCAGCGCGCTGGCTGGCCAAGCCGTGGCGCTCACCTGGCACGCCACCGATGCGGTGCGCCCGATTGAGTTTTATGGCTATGCTTATCAACATCGCCAATCCGACATTTCGGGCAGTAAAATGGTCACTTACGATGAAAGCAAACCTTTGCGCATGACGCTGCCATTGCGGGATCAAATCGTGCCGGATCTGGTGCTGAACGCCCCCGCTGGCGGCTATTTGATTTCCCCGGCGCTGGCGGGCCAAATGGCGGCCAAATTGCAGCAGCACGGCATTGCTTTTCGGCGTTTAAGCCGCTCCTTGCCCAAGCAAATGGTTGACGTGTTTCGCGGTAAAAATGTCAGCTTTGACGCGCAACCGTATGAAGGCAGGCAACGCCTGAACCAAAGTGGCGAATGGCAGCCCGAAGCACGCAGCGTGGAAGCTGGCGCGCTCTTTGTGCCGATAGCCCAAGCCAAAGCGCGCCTGATCATGACCTTATTGGAACCGATGAGCCCGGATTCGCTATCGGCATGGGGGTTTTTCAATCAAATGTATGAACAAAAAGAATATATGGAAGCCTATGTAGCCGAAGAAGTGGCCAGGGCGCAGCTGGCGCACGACCCGGAACTGGCCAAGGCGTTCAAACAGAAGTTGGACAGCGATGCCAAGTTTGCCCAGGACCACGAAGCGCGGCTGGAGTTTTTTGCGCGCCGCCATCCTTCGTGGGATGAGCGCTATCAGTTGTATCCGATTTTTCGTTTGGGGCAAACACCCTGAGCCACTGAACCACCGAACCACTGAACCACAACCATTGATACCCACACCATGATGATCATCGCCCCATTCCAAAGTTGTGACACCCAAGGCTTCAGCGAACTGGTATTACCCATCCAGCAGGCCGAGTTCGGCATCAAAATCACGCTGGCAGACCAGCCCGATTTACTCGATCCTGCTGGTTTTTTTCAGCATGGCAATGGTAATTTATGGATGGCAAAAGTGAGCGATGAGGTTATCGGCTCGATCGGTTTGCTCGATATTGGCAATGCCCAAACGGCGCTACGCAAGATGTTTGTCAAAGATGGCTACCGTGGTGGGCAGTTGGGCGTTGCCAGTTCTTTGTTGGCCACATTGATTACCCATTGCCGCCAGCAACAAGTGCGCCAGATTTTTTTGGGCACCACCTCGGCCTATCTGGCAGCGCATCGGTTCTACGAGAAAAACGGTTTTACGGAAATCCCGCAAAGCCAATTACCCGACACCTTTCCGCTGGTCAAGGTGGACAGTAAATTCTATTGTTTTCAGGTGTAAATAAGTGGCCCGCAACAACCAACCACTTTAAGTTATTTCAAACAAAGCAAGGCGATTTCGGCTGAAAGAACAGCTATGGTTGTTGCAGCAATTTATTTTCCACCAGCCAATATTTTAACTTGAAATACATCTTGCTCATTTCTTCAGCGTCAGGCGTTCTCGTTACACCAGTGGCATTTTCAAACCATTTCATTCTCGGTTCGGCTGCCGAGCCTACAATTCGTGCACCGTGAGTGATCGG
>JBKJLF010000110.1:0-3381 GCA_046597185.1 Burkholderiaceae bacterium
AACCATGGTGTTTGGCGGCGAAGAATACGGCACCGGTTCCTCGCGCGACTGGGCGGCCAAGGGCACGCAGTTGTTGGGCGTGAAGGCGGTCATCACCAAATCATTTGAACGCATCCACCGCTCCAATCTGGTGGGCATGGGTGTGTTGCCGCTGCAGTTTTTCGGTAGCGACAGCGTGGAAAGCTTGGGCATAACCGGCAATGAAACCTTTGATTTGAAGGGGCTGGAGGGCGAGATCAAGCCGCAACAACAAGCCCTGCTTGTGATTCACCGGGCTGACGGCAGTGTGCAGGAAGTGCCTTTACTGCTGCGCATTGATACCCCGATTGAAGTCGATTACTATAAACACGGCGGGATTTTGCCGTTTGTGCTGCGCCAGTTGCTAGCGGCCTAAGTTATTCAAGCAAGCTATCTGGCCAATTGGTCAGATGCTGCTTGTGTACATATGGGGTCAGTTCTAACATTCCAGCATTTACCGATGATTTTGCGCCCCCATACCGTGTAGAGCCAAAACCAACAACCAAATCATCAAGCATAGCGAAACAATTCGATATCGTCCATCGGGTAGTGCTTGCGATTGTGCGTCCACAACTGGCAGCGATGGGCACGCGCAGTGGCTGCCAGGATAAAGTCTTCCAGCGCAACGCCCTGAAACGCTTTGGCATATTGGTTGGCATACAGCCCCGCCAAGCGCCCCACTTCATGATCCATGTCCACCCGCTGGCACAAGTCAAACAGTGCCTCAATATCTCTGTGCTCGCGCTTGAACGCGCCCGCGTACACCTCTGCCACGACAATGGGGCAGATCAGGAATTGGGTTTGGGCTTCCAGCAGCGTAAGAAAACATGTCACCACCGCAGGCGCTTTTTTTAGCAAATCGATGACAATATTGGTGTCCAGCACCAGCCGCTCGGGTGCCATCACAGCGGTCATGTTTCGTCACCCGTTCGCAAAATGCGGCTTTTGCCGCGAATCGTGCGCACATAGTCGTCCGAATCGACATCCGCAAAGCTTTCCAATGGCTTGAGCCGCTCAAAGAAGGCACGGGCATCAGCCACCGGATCTTGCTGGAGGTCCTTTTCCAGCGAACGGCGGATCAGTTCGGAAATGCTGATCCCCACGCCGCGCGCACGACTTTTCAGGCTTTCGTAGAGGGCATCCGGCAGGTAAATTTGGGTACGGTGCATGACTGGCTCCATTTAGTATGATGTATGAAATTGTACATCACAATACACTGCGGGCACAAGCACTTAAAGCATCACCCGGCACACTAAAAGCCAACCAGGCCGCGCCCCCCCCAACGCGCCACCACTATAATTGCCTACCGCGCCGAAACGGCGCTGGTTGCGATCTTGCTGCGGCATTTGAACAGAGGAAGAAGCGCGAGCACTGATCCTGGAGCTGTTTGTCTCTTCAGGGGATATTCTGCCCGATGATGTTGCAAAAACATTGACCCTCAAAATCCATCGCATGGCAACCCCGGCTCATGATAAGGCGTTGCTGCGCTACTGGAAGAATTGACCGAGCAAGCATTCATCCACCCGGAAACAGGGCAAAGATTGATTTACATGCTTGCATGAGCGGTGAGTGCCAAGTCTATTTCCTGTGGGATCAGGAAGTCTGAAGCTATTGCGCAAGCGGACGACCCCGATACCGTTTGGGTGCCCAATGCCGTTGTGAAAGAGGATATGGCGCAGCAACGTGCGGCGCTTCAGGCTCGCATTAAGGGCGGTACAAAATGAAGTTGGAATGGTTGCCGTGTGCTCGCGCAAGGCGCAAGGCTGCCTAAATGGGTAGGTTGGGCAAAAGCTTCATCTGCCCAACATTTACGCACCTAGCATAATCGGTTGCCCAAGCCTCGTCCTGCCAAATTAATGCATTGATCCACCCAATTTCATCAGGAGCCGAAAATGACCATCGCAATAATTGGTACTCCACAAGTTGCCACCACGTCCGCGCAAGAGGCGGCATACGACACATGGTTTAAGGCGCAAGTGCAGGCGGCACTAGATGATCCCCGGCCACGATTGCCGCATGAACAGGTAAAAGCGGCGGTTTATGCCAAAATCGCTGAGGTTCACGCAAGGCAGGCTCGTGCAGAAACTTGAATGACGTGCTGATGCGGGCGATGACGGTTATTTGCCAAGCTTGCCTTTCTGGCCGCAGGCATTGGCGGGGTTGGATTAATTTCGTGGAAACCGTTTGAAGCTGTGGGCAATTTGATCAAACAAAATCTTATCTTTCGCAAACGCCGCGCGGGTACTTTCTAGTCGCAATTCGTACAATATTTTGCCGTCAGCGCGATACTGGGCGCGCAGCAAGATCATTTGGTGGCCTTTTTGTAGGCTCGCCTGTTCTGCTGGCAAGCCTGCCCATGGTACTTGTTCCCGCTTGAGTAACTTGCCGCTGCCTGCTAGCATGTCATCCAATTGGGTTTTGCTGCTGCCAAAGTCCAGCACGTCAAAGTTGGCGCTGGCAAATAGCCTTCGGCCCTTGCCGAGCGCGATTAAAATGCCATGGTTTGGATTGGGCGGGGTGTCGCGGTAGGCTTTTACGGTTGCGGGGATTTCAATTGAAAAGCCATAGTTTTGGTTTTCGTACAGGCCGGGCGGGACTTGAACCATGTTGCTTAGCGTGCTAGCGCTCGCGCATGCGGGGGCGGGGAGCCATGTCCAACAACATAGTAAGCTAAGCTGCCATAAATAGGTCATGATGGGGTGGTGGTGCTAGTAACACGATGGATCGCCAACCATTCGCGCATTGGGCGCAGTTGTTGTAGTTCGGCGTCGGTCAATTCGTGTGTGTCTGGATCGGCGGCAATGCCGCGCTTGGTCGCTGCGTCTTCTTCATCGGTTGGCATCACGAGATTGCGCTTGCTTGGGATCATATTTCACCTGTTGTTTGGTTGTCTTACGAAGGTTGGTGATGCGGTGGGCTTTGTTGTGGGGATATTGTAGTGCGTTTGGTGAGCGCTACAACTGTTAGGCGGCAGGTTTTCTTTTTTTTGTTGGCAGGAACTACCCGTTTGCGTAACTGTTAATTTCAGGAGGACGGGTGGTAGAATGGCCGGATTGGCTTGAGTTGGGTGTTTTGTGGATAGAAGCGAACTTAAAAAACGATTGCAAGGCTTGCCGCATGCGACACGCGTCGCGTTTGCGGCACGGGCGGCGTTGCGGGTGTTGCCGTTTTTGCTGCCGCGTGGTGACACGGCGGCTGAACGTAAGCGGGTGCCATTTGGCTATTGGGATGAAGGCGTTAGGCGGCAACATTTGCTGGCGGTTTTTAGGGCGCAAGCAAATGCAGTATTGGTGGGGCTTGGTGAAAAACATTGGGTATTTAATTTTGAAATTTGGCAAGCAGCGCACGCCGCCGCCGCCGCCG
>JBKJLF010000371.1:0-18889 GCA_046597185.1 Burkholderiaceae bacterium
CGATGAGGGCGGTGCTTGCGGTACGGGCACCGCCGGAAATCCCTGTCAGTCAAGAAGATATTTCCATAGTAAAAACGCGCATTGGGGCCGGGCTTGTCCAACAAACGGTTCAGATCGCGGCTTCGCGCGATCTAACCTTATTCGTTAGACATCATCTCTCATCAATCTCCGTGAGTGCCGTGGGATCGAGATCTATCGTGTGCTGCCTTGGATTGCGCTCACAAATGAACCGATCGTTTCGCGGACCATCCTTGGGGCCGACATTTCGGAGATTCATCTTTGAACTGCACCAAGGGCAAACGGCCGTAAAGCTACTCAAGTGCAGACCGTCTCGGTTCCCAGCTTCTACGTAGTACTTTCGGAAGAATAGGTTCTCAAACCGCCGCTTTCGTAACACTGCTGCGAGTACGAAGCTGAGTACACCTATGCAAAAAAAGAACATGAACAGTGCCGACCAAGATGAATTCTTCGGCTGCGGGAATGCTTGGAATAGTGTGAAGTAGAGACCGATTACGCTGGCAACGCCAGTGATAATACCGAAGACGCTAAGGTTCTCGCTCTTTAGGCTTTTGCCACCCAGGGCGGGATGCCGTTGAATTTGCATCTGCTCTGGCGTGAATATTGGTTTGCCGTTTCCACCGATACTCACGTTGGCACCACGGAAATCTCCGACGCCAACATTGAGGCTATTGTCTCCATTTTGTGAGCCATAGTTGTTGTGGGACAAGATTCTCTCCTGATATCTAATGAATGTATGCCTAACCTTCTGCGGTATACATCGGCGGCTGAGGTATACATTGGCCGCAAAAAAACGCTAAAAATGGCTTGCAAACTGCATCGCCATTAACTATGCTGTGTTTTGAAACAGGAATAGAAAAATCATTAAAACCGGGAAACCTCCGTTGCAATCCATTCGCTTATTAGATCAAGTGTGGGAACGAATTCGCTACCTGCATTATAGTTTGAATACTGAGAAACTCTACGTGCACTGGATAAAATTTTTAGCGTGAAATAACACAGATTTTGGCAGATAAAAAACCTCGTGAACCAAATCACGATTTTGTGATTATTTCATAATTCGGCGGTGTTGTGGGCGACTCCGCATCATGAAAGTTAGTTTGTTCTTCGTCTGGTGATATGGGAAAATAATTCGCAAAAAATTTCCACCTGGTAATTATTGCTGTATTACTGCCTGATCTATCAAATTAACCAAAAAAGTACGTTTTCCCGTATCGGTGATTGTCAAATGCGTGCCGTCAGGTGTTATCGCCATCGTAGTAATGAAAATATCCTGCGCATCGATCTCTTCTTTTTCATCATAGGCAGTCTTATAAACCGCAATTGCCCAAAGCTCTTCACCCGTCGTTACATTAAATGCGCCAACAATACCGCCGCTTTGATTAAAACGCTTTCTGGTGCCAAACATAACTTGATATCTAACATTCCCAACAACAATGGGTTCAACAGGTTTTGGTGCAGCGCGCCTAAAAAATTCCATTGGGATACCTTTTTTCAATTGATGTGTTGCATTGTATGCGGTGAAGTTGGTTTTGTGGTCATTTTCATGATGTTGAATGGGGTTCGTCACCCTGAGGCGCGGTTGAGCTGGCTGCCATGTATCATATTGTTTGTCTCCGGTAAAGGTTTGTAATTCCCCAACGCCCAAGCGCGCAAATGGTTTATCGTTAGCGTCCTGCCCCAACCCCCTACTGGCGTGTTTCAATGAGCTTGCCTTTCATCAAACCACAGCAATGGATCAGTATCGCCTTACTCGCATTGGGCGTAGGTTCCACCGCCTTGCAGCCATGCCATGCGCTTGATGTCGCTGCCTTTCGGGCCGAAGACGTAGTGCCCATCCTCTCGGAATTTAAAACCAGCGCCAAACTCAGCGCCAACCAGCAAATTTTGTGGCAGCAAACCGAAACCCGTGTGCGCACGCTGTTGCACCAGCGCGAAACCCGCCAGCGCGAGATGCAGGAGCGGGTAAAAAAGCGGCTGCAAGAAAAAGCCCCGGAATTGCGCGATCTGGCCAAAGCCATGGATCAGGATGACGCCATCACCGCGCAAGAAAACCAGCAACTGCGCGAATATTGGATGACGCTGCATGATGCCCTCAACGACGAGCAGCGCGAAGCACTCACCGTACTGATGAACGAGCAATTGCTGCGTCAGCCGGGGGCCGACAAGGAGCACCGCAGTGGCCCAGGCAAAAAGCCCGCCAGCACTGGCCGCCACGGCAACAAGGGCGGACAGCGGCCACCGGGTGCAGGGCAATAAAGGTGTGGCGGCGGCTCAGGGCAGCAAACCCCACCCCGCCTTGCCCGGCGCAATCATCACAGTGCCACATTGCAAAATAATCTCCTGATGCTGCGGATCGGAATTATTGCAAACCTTCTTCACTTCCAACTGATCCGGCTTGACCCAGCGTATCCCGTCCGGCCCCCATTTTTCACCCTTAATGGTCGCCAGCTTTTTAATATCACCCCCATTAACCTGCCAAATTTCCACCGCATTCGGGTTAAACCCCGCCAGCATATCCACTGACATGGTAGCAAAGTGCAAGTTGTCCGGCGCAATCACCGGGTAACCCACCATTTTGCTTTGCTGCCCGGTTTTGCCATGAATCGCCAGATATTGGTCGCCTTCATAAAAACCCACATACACCATATGCTGTTGCAGCTTGGCGTCATAGCCAAAATAGGTGTAGTTGATGTAATCCTTGCCGTCGGCATCGTTATTGACAAGGGTTAAGGCTTTGGGTTTGAAGTGAAACTGTAACTGGCCCGCTTTGCGGCTGACCTGGCCAGCGGATTGTTGCAGGGCTTTCTTTTCAATCGCAGCAATGCAATTGCCCGCCGCGCTGCCGCCGGCTTTGCAAGCGGGTATCGATTGCGCGAGTGGAATGGCTTCGAATTGGGCGTAGGCTGCGCCAGCGCAAAGTGTCGCGATCAGGGTATGGGCAAGCGCGCTGGCAATCAAAAAACGGTAAGGTGTCATGGTTGAACCCGTCTCAAATGAAAAAAATAGATTATAAGGGCGTACACAAGGGCGCGCAACGCTTGCTGTGTTGTTGTTGGCCGGGTTGCTGGTTTGGCTGCTACTGTCGGCTGCATGGGTAGAAAAATATCGGTCGTGCAGTTTTATAAAGCGGTGCCAGGCATGGCAAGTCCATGAATGGAAAAGGTGAAAATGCTTGGTTGCGCCGGATTATACTTTACAATACCCGAATCATTGATTTTGGAAAGCACCTGATTATGACCATGCCAACCACCACCTTGGGCCAAAGCGGCTTGCAAGTGTCAAAAGTCTGCCTCGGCACCATGACGTTTGGCGAGCAAAACACCGAAGCCCAAGCCCATGACCAGCTCGACTACGCCTTGGAGCGCGGGATTAACTTTATCGATACCGCCGAAATGTACCCGGTCATGCCGCGCGGAGAAACCCAGGGTGCCACCGAGCGCTTTATCGGCACCTGGCTAAAAAAATCCGGCCAGCGCAGCAAGATTGTGCTGGCGACCAAGGTGGCTGGCCCCTCACGCGGGTTTGGCTGGTTGCGCAATGGCGACACCGACCTGACCCCGGCCAATATTCGCGCGGCGGTGGAAACCAGCTTGCAACGCCTGCAAACCGATTATATCGATCTGTATCAATTGCATTGGCCCAGTCGCAACCTGCCCATGTTCGGGCAAAAATCGTTTGATCCGCAAGCCGAGCGCCCTTGCACGGCGATTGCCGATAGCCTCGGTGCGCTGGCTGATTTGGTGCAGGCCGGTAAAATCCGCCACATTGGGGTATCCAATGAATCCTGCTGGGGTGTGAGTGAATTTATCAAGCAAGCCGAGCGCCTGGGCGCGCCACGCATCGCCACCATTCAAAACGCCTATAGCCTGGTTAACCGCAGCTTTGAACAAGGCTTGGATGAAACCTGTTTCCATGAGAAAGTGGGCTTGCTGGCGTATAGCCCGCTGGCGTTTGGTCAATTGAGTGCCAAATATATCGATAACCCCAAAGCTGCAGGGCGCTTGACCCTGTTTCCGCCCACTTGGAGCCCGCGCTACCTGCGCCCGAGTGTGGTGGCAGTGTGCAAACGCTATGCCGAACTGGCACGCGCGCACAACCTGACCCCGACGACACTGGCGCTGGCCTGGTGCCATTCGCGCTGGTTTGTGGCCAGCACCATTATAGGGGCCACCAATTTGGCGCAACTGAAAGAAAATATAGATGCCTTTACCGTCACGCTGACGCCGGAACTGATCGAGGCCATCAATGCGATTCATAACGACGTAAATAATCCTGCCCAATGAGCCTGCCCAATGAGCCTGCCCAATGAGCCGACATAACAGGGTGGTCTGAATGTATCAACTTTTTTTGCATGACGCGCTGGATCGGGTGCTGGTTAACCCCGGTGCCAGCCATTGTTGGCTGAATCTGGCCAGCGTAACGCGTTCCTGTCAGCTTGCCGACATGGACGCAGCCTTGATCCGGGCGGGGATGGAACTATTGCAAGCAAGCTTGCCCAATGAAGGCGTGGTGGGATTTTATCTCGCCCTGTATTTGGATTTCGTAACGCATGATATGCATTATTTGGCCCGTGCCAGCGAATTGTTGCCAACCATTTTGCCGCATGATTTGGATCGGATGGTCGCCTATTTTACCTTCGCCTGGCAATCCGCTTTGGCCCGCAGCGGCCAGCGCAGCGAATTCCTGGACGCCTTGCAAACAGCCGGTTTGGCCGCCTTGGGGGCGTTTATGGGCAAACTGGTGGCGCAGCGGCTACCTGCCCTGATGCCGCGCCGCGCCATTGCACGGATTCAAAAAGTAGCGGTGTTGACCCCGGATCTGTTATCGGGCCGATCTACCCCGACCATGATGGCGCTGGAACAAGCGCAACTGGCTTGCCAAAACGGCTTGCAAGTGGGCTTGTTTGCTTGCCAGGAAAGCTTGATCCCGGACTTTGAAAAATTGCTGGCCAATGGTACCGCCACAGGCAGCGATACCTGTCAGTTGGAAGCGCTGATCAAGCAGCGCGGATTGAATTTGACGCTGGCAGTCAGTGATCCACGTTTTTCATTAATGCGCCGAATGAGCGATATGATGACGCAAATGGGCGCATTCGATCCGGATTTGGTGTTGTTTGTCGGGTTTCATTCCAGCTTGATCCAGGCTTTGTATGCGCAGCGCCCCATCCTGGTTTTGGGGGTGAACGCCATTGCGCCCATTGTGCCTGCCGATGTCTGGTTAGCTGCCCGAGCCGATGCCAAGGCAGATACCTGGCTACCGCATGTGCCTGCCAGCCAGGTTTGGCACCACCCTTGGCGCGTGCATCGTAAAGTGCCGTTAGCCAGGTTGACGCGGGCCGATTGGGGCGTGGATGACAAGGCGCTGGTCTTGGTTTCGACCGCGTGGGCTGCGCCTGTCAAGGTGGTGGCAAGCTGGCTGCAAGCCATGGACGCGTTTCTACAGCAACACCCCACGGCAATATGGATTTTGCTCGGCTGTGATGATAGTATGAAGGCCGCCTTGCAAATGCTGCCCGCTCAACAGTTGCGCCTGTTGCCCCCTACAGAAAATGTGATGGGCGTGTTTGCCTGTTGCGATATGTATGTCAATCCACCACGTATGGGCGGCGGTTTTGCCGTGGCCGATGCAATGGCGGCGGGCTTGCCGGTACTATCTTTTGCCAATTCGGATGGGGGCGATAAATTGGGTGCCGCAACCTGCGCCGACGAGGCCAGTTTCTTTGCCACCTTGGTAAATTGGGTCGGCAATGCCGGGTTACGCGCTCAGGTTGGCGCGCAGATGCGGACCAGGTTTGATGAAAGCATTGATCTGGCACAAGCCGGGCCAAGTTTGACCAAGGCATATGAAGCCGCGCTGGCGCACTATCAGCAACGCATGGCCTGAACCAAGGCAAATGCGGCCAAATGCAGCCGAGTGAAGCCGAGTGAAGCCGAGTGAAGCCGAGTATTATTGCGCCAGGCTCTTTTTTATCTTGGCCGGCACACCTGCTACCAGAACATGCGGCGGCACGTCGCCCAGCACCACGGCCCCGGCGGCGATCACCGCGCCATCGCCAATTACCAGCCGCTCCAGCACCGTGGCCCCGATGCCAATGGTAACACCCCGGCCAATACGGGCTAAGCCACCGACATTGCAGCCCGGCTGCACTCGCGAAAATTCACCAATCCGGGTGTCATGACCAATGGTCGCGCCCCGGTTGATAAACACATGTGGGGCCAATTGCACGCCTGGGCCAATTGCGCTGTTGCAATTGATAAACACGCCTTCGGCCAAGCTGGCAAATGGCGACACATAGGCGCTGGGGTGTACCAGGGTGTGAAAGCGCAATGGATGGCGTTGCTGCAACTGCTGCACCATGGCGGCACGGCCAGGGGTGGTCGGGCCAAGGAGGTATGCTTCATCGGCTTGCGGCACGAATTCATCAAATTGAAGCACTTGTGGTGGTGTGCAAAAACGGCTTAACGCGGCCAACCTGTCGGCCAGGGCAATATCGCGCTCGCCCACCTGTTCGGCTTGATGAATCACGATTTTGGCTATTGTCAGGCCATTGGCCAGTGCACAATCGAACAGGTCAGACAAAATATTGCTGACGCCAAAAATCACCAGTTGTTTGTTGCTCATTGGTTGTTACTCACTATCTGCGCCAAACGCATAATTGTTTGGAGTGAATTGGTGCTGGCACTGGTGGCAAAATTCATCGAACCCAAGGTCAGGCTCGCCATATCGGGCCGCAATGCGCCTTCCAACAACAAGGGCGCGGCACGCCGTTCTACATCCGGTTGGAGGCGGCCACTGGTGCTCACTGCGAGAATCAATTGCGGGGCCTGGCTGCGAATGCGCCCGATAATTTCAGCGTAAATTTCAGGGCTTTCGGTGGGGTTTTCATCCGGCAAGCGTGGATGCACATGCGCAATGGAAACACCTGCTTTCACACAAGCCAAAACATCTTGTGCGATTCGCAGAGGGGTGAGCGGGACATGCGGCGATTGCGTCGAGCGTGGCACCATGCCCGTTGGTGCCAGATTGATAATTAAAGGGTTCATGGGGGCGTCGTATCCTGATCGTAATTTTTTTGGAACCATTTATAGTGATTCTGCAGCAGCGTATCGTCCGGCGTTTTCTTGAGTAGCGACAGATAATGCCGCTCCACGCCGTTAATATCGTTGGTATTGAGGTAAATATCAATCAAACGCCATGCCAGATCATGCCGCTGCGGGGCCAGTTGCAGTGCTTTTTCATACAAGGGTGCGGCGGCTTCGAACCACGCCATGTCAAATTGCAGCAGTTCTGCCAATTTCACATAGTTTTCCGCTTGTTTTGGTTGGCGTGCGATGTCGGCTTCCGCTTGCCCGATATGTTTGAGCAGTTTGGCCGGGTTATCCAGTAGTGCAGGCGCGCGAGAGCGGTTCAGGTACAGCGCCTGATCGGCTGGCCAGGCAAAGGTATACGGCCCATCCTGAAACTTGGGGTGGCTGCGGCCATCGTCGGACAAGTGAAAATACGCCGACGCACGGGCTTCATCCACATACCACAGGCCGCGTTCATTTTGCCGTAATAAAATCGGCGCTGGCGCTGGGTTGGCCGATGCATTGGACTGCGAAGGCGGTAAAAACAGCGCCGCAGCCAATGGCCCCTGTTGCACAATCCGCCAGGGCAGGGATTTTTGATATTGCAGGTGCAAGCCTTGCAACCAGGTAGCGGCACGGGGTTTTTCGATGCGGGAAAAGCGGCTGCCTTCGGTCAGTAGCGGCAATTGCGGCGTACCCCAACCCTGTTGCAAGGATTGCAGATAGCGTTTTAGCACAGTTTTCAGTACTTTGTCGGGCTGCATTTCGCGCTCCAGCTCCGGCACCAGCGGCGGCAGTTCGCGCCGTACTTGCTCGGCGCTGGCAGCATAACCGCGCCCGACCACACCGGCAGTCGCAGAAAAATACTGGGTCAGGGCGTGATTGTTATTGGGGACAGGAAGCAGTATTTCACTGGATTGGCCACTTTTCTTGTACGCCAAATAGTGCGTGCTCAGGGTGGGGATGATTTCAGTTAAAAAATCGCGCTGGACAAACGGGCCATTCGATAACATAAACGCACGTGCCGATTGTTCCACCTCGCGACATAAGGCGTCCGGGAAGGCCGCTTTCAAGTCGCGGCCCACTTCCACTTTGAACAAATGTTCTTGCTCGGACCAAATCAATAAAATCGCCTGATGTCGTTCTTGTTGGCCCAGGCGCAAGTCTTTAAAGTTCAGTGAAGCCTGATCCTCAATCGACATGCCTGCAGGCAAATGGTTTTGCACAATAATGCCCAACTGAATTTGGCTGCGCACCTGAAACGCGCGGATTGAGGCGCGTAAAGCACGATCATATTTGTGATTGCTGGATTGATTCAACAGGCCGGACGCAGGCATAACCACCGCAGGTGGGCGCTTGATTGTGTACCAAAAATAGCCACCCAGCAGCAAAATGAATAACAGCGCACTGGTATTGATGCGCCATGCCAACTTAGTCATGGGAAATCCAATGCGTAAAGAAGGGGATGCGGCTGATACGGCTGATACGGCTTTTCAGCAGAAAAATGAGCAATGGCAATGTTTTCATTGTGAATGTCGATTGTGTTTGAAGGCCCGTGAATCGGCGCATGGCGAGGATTATACAATTATGTGCGCTGCTCTGGGGCGCGCTTTGTTTTGCGTTGTAGCTTGTGTGTTGTTGTATGGGTGGAGGGCGGCCCAGGGGTGTGGCAAAATTGGGTAGTCTTACAAACCGCTACAGAGGGAAAAGCAAAGCAAAATAGTATGATTTTGAAAAAAAAGAGTAAATTGAGAAAAGTAATTTTCCGAGCTCGCGCCGCCGCAAAAAAAAGCGTCGGATTCGGGCCAGGTGAACGGTTTTTGATTGTTCCTGAACAAAATCTGCGCCTATAATCAATTCATCTGCCGTTTGATTTTTTTGATTTTGGGCATTGGTTGTGAACGGGTAAATTGATCGACTTGGCGAGGGTTGGGGGGCGAAATGGATTTGGCACATCTCAAAGTGGGAACACGTTTAGGCTTGGGCTTTGCCTTGGTATTGCTCTTGCTGGTGGCCGCAATTGGTCTTGGCATCAACAATATGGCACAGATTCAAAACCGCCTGGATCGGGTGGTGCGCGTCAACAATGCCGTGACCAGTTTGGTGATTCATATGGGGGCCAATATTAGCCAGCGTGAAATGGCCTTGCGCACCATTACCCTGATGGGCGAGGGCGATGACAAGGGGCCGGAAATGGCCAGGGTGAAGGAATTTACCCGCAAGTATGATGAGGCGCAAAAAAAGCTGGAAGCCAAGTTTGCGGCCGAAGGTTCGGAGCAAGAAAAAGCCTTCCTCGCCGAGATTAAACAATTTCAGTCCGTCGCCATGCCGGCCATTGAAAAAGCCTCCCTCGCCTGGCAAGACAATAAACCTGCCGATGCGATTAAAATCATGCGCAAAGAAGTGCGTCCGGTACAAAAAAAATGGATGGAAACGCTGGATAAACTGGCGGAGCTGGAGGATAAACTCAATGGTCAGGTGCAAGGCGAAGCATCGAGTGCGTTTCAAACGGCGCGTAACGTCATGTTGGGCCTGGGCGTGTTGGCCTTGGCCTTGGGGATAGCCGCGGCCATGGTCATTACCCGTGGTTTGTTAAACCGTTTGGGGGGCGAACCCGAATATACCGCCCATATTGCCAGCCGTATCGCTTATGGCGATTTGGTGATTGCGATTGATACCAAGCCCCATGATACCGACAGCCTTTTGCTTGAAATGAAAGGCATGCGTGACAGTTTGGTGAGTATCGTCGGGCAAGTGCGGGTGGGCACGGAAATGATTGGTACCGCTTCGCATGAAATTGCCGATGGTAATGCCGATTTATCACACCGTACCGACGCGCAAACTACGGCACTGGAAAAAATTGCCCTGGCGATGGATGATTTAACCAAAACCGTGAAGCAAAATGCGGTGCATGCGCGGGAAGCCAATTTGCTGGCCGCCAGCGCCTCGGATGTGGCCTTAAAAGGCGGCGTGGTAGTGTCGAATGTGGTGAAAACCATGGGATCGATCAATCAATCGGCCAATAAAATTGCGGATATTATTGGCGTGATCGACTCCATTGCATTTCAAACCAATATTTTGGCCTTGAATGCGGCGGTGGAAGCGGCGCGCGCCGGGGAACAAGGGCGCGGTTTTGCGGTGGTAGCCACCGAAGTGCGTAACCTGGCGCAACGCTCGGCGGCGGCGGCCAAGGAAATTAAAAATCTGATTGGTGATTCGGTCGAAGAAGTCGAGCGCGGCAGCAAATTGGTGCAGCAAGCCGGGGTCACCATGGGCGAAGTGGTGGAGAGTGTCAAGCGGGTGACTAACATCATGAGTGAAATTGCCAATGCCAGCGAAGAGCAAAGTATGGGCATTGAGCAAGTGAATCATTCCATTATTGATATGGAAGGCATGACCCAGCAAAACGCAGCGCTGGCGGATCAGGCGGCGGCAGCCGCCCAAAGTTTGCAGGATCAGGCGCGTGATTTGGCCCATGTTGTGAGTGTGTTTAAATTAACTGACAAGGAAGAAGCCCATGGTTTGGGGCAAAGTTCTTTATCCCGACAATTATCGACCCGTTCGAAGAGTGCAGCGTATTAGTTAATGAATCAGTTAATTAATCAAGTAATTGAGCCATCCGATGTTGTAGAATGGGCGCTCAGAGCATAAGAACTTTTCGGGGAAATGTCATGAAAACTACTCGGTGTTGGGGGCTGGCCATGACGCTGATCATTGGTGTGGGCGGTGCGGGCGGCGTGGTTGGGGTGGCGTGGGCAGCAGAAACGCCACCGGTGTTTGATGCAAAAAACTGTAAGATCGAGTACCCAAAAGCGTCCTTGCTGAATGAAGAGCAAGGCGTGGTCACACTGTCGTTTTTGGTTGGCGTCGATGGTGCGGTGGTCGATTCGAAAGTGGTGAAATCAAGCGGCTTCAAAAATCTTGACAAAGCGGCGGTGAAAGCGATTAGCGCCTGCAAATTTAAACCGGGTACCAAAGACGGTGCCCCGGCTCAATCCTGGGTTAAGTTTGATTACAATTGGAAGTTGGATTGAGTTGGATTGCGCATTGTGTTAAGCCCGGTGGAAGAATCAACCTCATCATGATCAAAAACACCATGCCCATTCTCTCCCACAGCCTGCTTGCTCGCCTGCTGTCATTGATCGCCACAACCCTGGTGTTGCTTGGCATCCCGGCAGTGAGTGTGGCGGATGCTCACAGCCAGGCAACGCTCAAGCAAGTGACATTGCAACTGCAATGGAAACATCAATTCGAATTCGCCGGTTTTTACGCCGCGAAGGAAAAAGGCTATTATCAGCAAGCTGGGCTAGCCGTTGAGTTGGTCGAGGCAGGATCCAATTCCAGTCATATCAACGATCTGGTTGAGGGCAGAACAAGCTTCATGACACGCGGATCGATTGTGATTGGTGAACGGCTGCAAGGCGCACCGGTGGTGATGCTTTCCAACTACTTCAAACGCTCGCCACTGGTGATTGTCAGCAAACCGGAAATCCGCTTGCCGGGCGACCTGAAGGGCAAGCGCCTGATGGCCGCCTCGGACGAGATCGACAGTATCGCTTTCAAAACCATGTTCAAACAGTTTGGCGTCAGCAAGGCAGAACTGAGCTTGGTTGCGCCCACTTTTACCATACAAGACTTTATCTCTGGCAGGGTCGATGCGATGACCGTGTTCCTGACCAACGAAATTTTCGCACTCCAGCAATCGGGCGTGCCCTACAATGTGATTGACCCGAACAATTACGACGTTGAATTTTATGACGTTAACCTGGTTACCTCAGAAAGCTATGCGCGCGCCAATCCTGAAGCGGTGCGCGCCTTCAAAGCGGCCAGCGACCAGGGGTGGGTCTACGCGCTGGCGCACCAGGAAGAAATCATCGATCTGATCTTGCGCAAATACAACAGCCAAAACCGGAGTCGCGCCGCGCTGGAGTTTGAAGCCAAACAAACCGCGCGGCTGATGCTACCCAAGGTGTATCCGGTTGGCGGCATTGATGGCGATAAATTGCGCCGCATGGGCGAATCCTTCGTCCAGGCGGGTGAAGCCCCATCGATTGATCGGCTCGACGGACTGGTGATTGACGGCGGTTTGGGTGGCAAGCCCCAGACCAGTTTGCAACTCAGGTTGATGCCGGAAGAGCGGGCATATTTGCGCAAAAAAGGCGATATCCGGATGTGCGTAGACCCCGACTGGATGCCAGTTGAGCGTATTGGTAGCGACGGCAAGCATCAGGGCGTGGCCGCCGATTTAACGCAGCGGTTTGCCCAAAAACTGGGGGTTAAACTGGTTTTGGTGCCGTCCAAAACCTGGCAGGAAACGATGGACCTGTTTAATGCCCATCAATGCGACATTATTTCTGCGGCAGCAGAAACCTCGGCACGCAAAGCCACCATGGATTTCACCACGCCGTATATGTTTTTTTCAGCGGCGATTATCACCAATAACCGACAAGTGTATATTCCGGATCTTCAATCTGTTTTGAAAGAAACCTTCGGCGTGGTCAAGGGCTATTCTTTGGGCGAGAAATTGCGGCTGCGCTATCCTGGCATCCGCCTGGTGGAAGTGAAGAATACGCTGGAAGGCCTCAAGCAAGTGCAGGAGGGTAAGCTATTTGGCTTTATTGATGCGCTGCCAGCGGTGGTGTATCTGATTCAAACCCAAGGCATGTACGATATCAAAGTGGCCGGGCAGTTGGATGAAAAGTGGGAGATTTCGCTCGCCACGCGCAATGACGAGCCCTTGCTGCGCCATCTGTTTCAATTGGCCATTGATGCAGTGCCACTGGAGGAGCGTCAAAACGCGATTAATCGCTGGCTTTCGGTGCGGGTGGAACAGGGGTTTGATTATGCCTTGATGTGGAAATTGGGTCTGGGCGCGGCTTTGCTACTGCTGGGCGTGATCGTCTGGAACCGCAAGCTGGCCAAACTGAATAAGCGGCTTGATCTGGCGCAGCGCCAACTGGTGCAATCACTGGCGACAGTGCAATCGATTCTGGATACCTCCCCGGTTGGCATCAGTTTGCTGGACGCACAACTTCGGCACACCCATGTCAATAAAGCCTATTGGGAAACCTCGGGGTATGAGCTGGATGAATTGCTGGGGCAAAGCATCATGGAATTTTTTCCGCCGGGGGAGGCGTTGGAGCCTTTCATTCAGGAAGCCACCAGGACACTGGCGGCAGGCAAGCCGATTAGTCAGGAGCGCCAGTTGCGCCACCGTGATGGCTCGCTAAGGTGGGTGCTGATTCAAGTGAATGCGGTTGATCCACGCGACCTGGAGCAAGGCTTTGTGGTGGTAGTGGAAAATATTTCCCGGCGCAAGCAAGCCGAGCGCGAAATTTTGGAAACCAATCAAACCCTGCAAGCGACCTTGCAAGACTTGCGCGCCACCCAGGCCCAACTGATCCAGGCCGAGAAAATGGTATCGCTGGGGCAGTTGGTGACCAGCGTGGCGCATGAGCTCAATTCGCCCATTGGCGCGGTCAAATCCTGCGGGCAATCGATTGCGGCGGCGTTTGCCGAGCTGAAGGTGAAGCTGCCGATACTGTATGGCACGCTGGATCAGGCCATGCTCGATTTATTCATGAAATTGGTCGGCCATACCAGCGTGACGGGCGAGATTGCCACCGCGCGCGAGCAGCGTGCAGCCATGGTTGAGGTGGCGCGGCAATTGAAGGCAGCCGGGATCAGTGATGCCCGTGCCAGGGCTGCCGTGTTGATCCAGTTGAATGCACAAACCACGCTGGATGCGTATTTGCCCTTGCTGCGCCACCCTGAGGTGGAGTCCATTCTCGCGACCGCGCAAGACTTTGCGGCGATTGACAATGGCACCCTGGTCATCGGCATGGCGGTAGCCAGAGTGAATAAAATCGTTGGCACGCTCAGGGCGTTTTCACCAACTGGAACGGATGGTGGCATGATGGCGACCGATCTGGAAGAAGGCATCAAAGCGGTTTTGGCGCTCTACCAGAGCCAGATTGCGCAGCAAGCCGAACTGGTTTGTGAATTCGAGCCGATCGCGCCCATTTACGGCCAGCCGGAGCAATTAAATCAGCTTTGGACCCACCTCATCTTAAATGCCTTGCAAGCCATGAAACAAAAGGGCAGGCTCACGGTGACCCTCAAGCAAATTGGCAACGAGGTGGTGGTCTCGGTGGGCGACACGGGTTGCGGCATTCCTGACGAAATCCGGGGCCGAATCTTCGAACCCTTTTTCACCACCCGGGCGGCAGGCGAAGGGGCGGGTTTGGGTTTGGACGCGGTCAAGAAAATTGTGGAAAAGCACCGGGGGCGAATTGAAGTACAAAGCGAGGAGGGGGTGGGGAGCATGTTTTTGGTGTATTTGCCCAAAAACAAACGGCCAAACCATACGCTGGCCGCATAATCAAATCAATACCTTACGCAAAAAAGCATAAGCCAAAGAGCGGGGCGGGCTGATGCCGCTCGCCTGTCCGCCCCTGGCTTGGGCCTTGGCTTGGCCCTTGTCTGTATCAGGTGGTGTATTCGCCGTTGATTTTGACATATTCAGCCGAGAGGTCGCAGCCCCACACCGTCGCACTGCCGCTTGCGATACCCAGCTCAATTTGAATCAGCACTTCATTTTGGCGCAAGGTTTGTTTCAGTTCATCCAGCGCAACGGCATCTAATTGGCGCGGGTAGACTTCCATTGGGCCGAAGGAAATGCGGGTGTTTTCGGGCAAAATATCGAGGTCTTGTTCGCACTTGCCAATCGCCATCGCCACCCGTCCCCAATTGGGGTCGGCACCATGCACGGCGGTTTTCACCAGGGGCGAATTCAACACGGCTTTGGCCACGCGTTTGGCCTGTTCATCATCACGCGCACTATTCACCGATACTTGCAACAGCTTGGTCGCGCCTTCGCCATCGCGCGCAATGGTGCGTACCAGGTGGATGGCCAGTTGCAGCAAGGCGGCCTCAAATTGCACCAGATCAACCGCACCGGCCATGCCATTGGCCAGCAAGATGGCGGTGTCGCTGGTTGAGGTATCGGTATCCACGCTCAGGCAATTGAAGCTTTTGTTGACGACACGGCGGAAAATTGCATCCAGCACCGGTTGTTCAATGGCCGCATCGGTCATGAAAAAGGTCAGCAGCGTTGCCATGTTGGGCTCGATCATGCCCACGCCCTTGGCGATGCCGACGATCACCGCATCACCCACCCGCACCGAGCCATATTTGGGGATGGTGTCGGTGGTCATGATGGCGCGCGCAGCGGCCACAAAATCCGCCGGGGCCAGTTTTTCGCTGACGTGTTCTACCACGGGTAAAATACGTTCCATCGGATATTGCCGACCGATGACGCCGGTGGAGGCGATTAAAATATCGTCCGCACTGATCCCAATTGATTTGGCGACCGCGCTAACAATGTTCAGCGCGTTGTCTTCACCTTGCTTGCCAGTGGCAACATTGGCATTTTTTGAGATTGCCACAATCGCTTGCGCCTGGCCATTGGCGGCCTTGGCGCGGCTGATGGTGACGCTGGCACCGGCGAAACGGCTTTGCGTAAACACTGCGGCCACCTGGCAAGGGCGTTCGGACAGAATACAGACGAAATCTTCGGTGTCGTCCTTGATGGCAATATTGGCGACGGCGGTTTTGAAGCCTTTGGGTGACTCCAATTCTTGTGCAGAATGAATAATTTGCATGGCGGCTTACCTGAAATGAGAGAGATGGGCAATTATCAGGGATATTTCTCTGTTTCTACGCTACGCGGGTAAATTTTTTTTTCGGTCGGCCTACGCTTGTGTTTTTTGGGTAGGCGGTAGATAATCGACTTTTTTGAAGTACACAGGAGCATCCGATGACGCGTTACCCCTTACCTGATATCAACGAGCTGCCCGCTGATATCCAGGCCAAAATTCTGGCGGTTCAAGAGAAATCGGGTTTCATTCCCAATGTGTTTTTGGCTTTTGCACGGCGTCCGGCAGAGTGGCGCGCTTTTTTTGCTTACCACGACGCGCTGATGCTGCGCGAGGACAGCAACTTGAGCAAGGGCGAGCGCGAGATGATCATTACCGCCACCAGCGCGCTCAACCGGTGTCTGTATTGCGTGGTGGCCCACGGTGCGGTTCTGCGCATTTACGAAAAAAAGCCATTGCTGGCTGATCAGCTTGCTACCAACTACCGAAAGGCGGATATTACGCCACGCCAGCGCGCCATGCTTGATTTTGCGATGAAGGTTTGCCAGCACTCGGATGCGTTGGAGGATGCCGACTTTAGCGCGCTGCATGCACATGGTTTCAACGACGAGGATATTTGGGACATTGGTGCCATCACCGCTTTTTTTGGGCTCTCCAACCGGATGGCCAATTTGTCGGGCATGATGCCTAATCCCGAGTTTTATCTGCTGGGGCGGCTGCCCAGAGACAAGTAGCGCTGGCGTGGCTAATCACAGTCAATCATAATAATCGCGCTTCATTTTATGCTTAAACTTGGGGGAATGTAGATGAAATCCGTTGAAATGCGAACGCTGGTTGACCAGTTGAGTGCCGATTTATTGGCAATTCGCTTGCAGCAAATCGACAATTTACCTATACTGTCTGAAAACCCAGCTCAACAAACAGGAGTGCGCAATGGTGGCCGTAAGCGATATTGTTCAGTATTTTCTACAACAGGCAAGCGAAGATGATGACACCGCAATTTCCAATTTGAAGTTGCAAAAGTTGTTGTATTACGCGCAAGCCTTCCATCTCGCCATTTTCGACCAACCTTTTTTCGAAGATGACTTTTATGCCTGGATGCATGGGCCTGTCTGCCCGGCCATTTACCACCAATACAAACAATTTGGTGCCAACCCCCATTCCTTTCGATTCTAATGTGGCGCTGCCAGCGTTCTCCAAAGAACATCTGGAATTGCTTGAAGAAATCAATCAGCAATACGGGCAGTTCAGCGCCTGGAAACTGCGCAACATGACGCATGAAGAAGCGCCATGGAAAGCGATGCAAGCCACTGGCGGCGTGATCAGCAAAGCATCCATGCAGGAATTTTACAAAACAAGGTTGAAATGAATGGCCCCCATGAGCAAAGAAGTGCAAATGTCGATCAAGATGGAATCCGAACTGCGCGACCAGTTCATGGCCGTGGCGGCAGAACGCCACCGCCCTGCCGCTCAGATTATTCGTGATTTGATGCGGCTATATATCGCAAACAGCGAAACACCCAACGCGCTGACTGCCGATACCATCCGCAAGGCGAGCCAAGGTGAAGATGTATTTCACGCCGCCAGTGCCGCCGACCTGTTCCAGCAACTTGGTATCTGATGAAGGCGGCAAGCGGGGTTTATCACACCTACGGGGCAATTCAAACGCGACGTTACTCAGACCTGTTCGGGAAATAACGCTGCGCCGGTTGTGGCATCCAGCGTGCGGTAAACACAGGCACATCGTCGGGCACATTCCGAAAAATACCTTTCCTTTCATCAATTGCTTGGCCATCAGGTGTAGATTGCTAAACATACCAATAGAAGAGATCCGCCACCATGGATTTTCTCGCCAAACAGATCGCACCACCCAAGTCATGGGATGTGTTTGAGGATTTATGCTTGACCCTGTTTCAGGCTATCTGGCAAGACCCCAATGCGCAAAAGAATGCGCGCTGCCTGCCTCGGCATTGCCTTGGCTGCTGGTGTATGACAATGCCGATGATGCCAAGGCGTTGAAGAAATTTCTGCCGCATGCGGGGGCGCATCATGTGCTGATCACCTCACACCTGCCCACGTGGGCGGGCATGGGTGCGCTGAACCTGGACGTGTGGACGGGCACGCAGGCGCTGGCGTTCCTGCAACCGCGCCTTACGCACGAGAGCGAGGACGCGCTGCTTGCGCTCGCGGACACGCTCGACGGCCTGCCGCTGGCGCTAGAGCAAGCCTGCGCATACCTTGGCAACAATCACATAAGCATTGCGGATTACATCGAACGGCTAAACTTGCTGGGGCATGATGCCTTGTGCCAAGCGCCGTTGCTGATGCAGGCGGATTTTATGGGCAATAATGGGGTGAGCCAGCGCTGTCTGGTGCTGCATCGGCTGACGCAGACTGCGGTGCGGGCGTGGCTGGGGCAAAAAGCAGGCACAGGCGCTGGCGGGCCGGAGGCGGGCGGTGATGGCTGCAAGCACGTGATCATGCTGCTGAGTGGCGTGTTTCCCTATCGCGCTGATTACCCCGAACACTGGCCGCGCTGCCGCAGCCTGATGCCGCATGTGCAGCGGCTGGCAGCATTTTATGCCAAAGACAAAGTGGCGCTGCCGCGCTATGCCTATCTGCTGGGGCAACTGGCGACTTATCTGACTTATGGCCCAGGTCTGCTACCGGAAGCGCTGCGGATGGCGCGTTTCGCATTGGCAATCAAGCAAACCGCACTGGGTGAGAAACACCCGGATACATTGACATCAATGGATAACTTGGCGACTACACTTCGCCTTCAAGGAAACCTGCCCGACGCTCGGCTGTTGCAGGAAAGAACGTTAGCTAGCCCTGCCCTTTACCCCGCAATAATAGCTGAACAAATCAAATGAAGTAGTTTATATTGGGGGAATGATAAAACAAAACCAAATTAAACGCGTTCTGGCACAGCCGGATTCTGTCGTAACCGTGCAGCAATTCGTTGCTAGCGGCGCTCGTAACCGATCAGCCCTTGCCGAAGCAGTGTGCGAGCACTTCGGTTTTTTAAATCCACAAGGGCGCGCCCAAACAAGTGGTTGCCTGAAGGCATTGCGGGATATGGCGGGTTCCGGGCAAGATCCGCAAAGTACATGAGCCGCGCGATCTGGGTATGCCATTCGATGC
>JBKJLF010000776.1:0-7214 GCA_046597185.1 Burkholderiaceae bacterium
AGGCTCCACTGTTGGCTCGATTATTTTGGGTGTTGTCTCTGGCGGTGCGCTGATCCACCCCAAGGTTTCGTCATTGCTTTTGAAATTTGATTTTCCCTTGATCGATACGAGCGTCAACACACCCGCTGAAGCGGCTATTTGTGTGATTGCCCTGAGCTATGTGGCAGCCTCTGCCATCAATTTGTTTATACCGATAACTGGCGTCATTTATGCCAAGCAAAGTCACAGTTTCGTCCAGTTACTCAAAGACTTTGGCAATTGCTTTTCGATTTTATGGCGCGACCCGCAGGGACAAATCTCACTGGCTGTCACCACCTTGTTTTGGGGTGCTGGTGCGACCTTACAATTTATCGTATTACAGTGGGCTGAACCTGCCTTGGGAATGAAATTATCCGAAGCCACCCGCCTGCAAGGTGCCGTTGCGGTCGGGGTTGCAGTCGGTGCGATTCTTGCAGGTAGCTTTATTCCCATGAAAAAAGCGTTCAGTGTGTTATCAATGGGCGTGGTGATGGGCGTCATCGTTGCATTAATGGTTCTGGTACGCAATGTGCCGCTCGCCTATATCTTGCTGATTGTGATCGGTGGTTTATCGGGCTTTTTTGTGGTTCCCATGAACGCCATGCTGCAACATCGCGGCCATGTATTAATGAGTGCGGGACATTCGATTGCGGTACAAAACTTCAATGAAAACCTGTCGATTCTTGCCATGTTAGGCTTATATGCCTTGTTGATTTGGCTCAATGTTCCGCTAAACATCGTTATCGTGGCATTCGGTGGTTTCGTCGCCATCATCATGTGGCTGATCATCTTGCAACACTATAAAAATCAACGCCATGCTTGAAATTGTATTGCCGTTTGCCCTGCCGCCAAGTGCTCTGGCATCGGATTTGATACGGAACCTGCACACACCCAATTTGGCGCGCTTGCTCGCGGTGAGTTATCGCTCACCCGATCAACAGTTTGACCCGATGGCGGCACAATTGCCGCACGAACATTGGTTGGATCAGCACCATGTCGCCTGCCATGCGGTGGCGCAAATGAAGTCGCTGGGTTTGCCACCACAGGAAGGATTTTGGTTCATTCTCAACCCGGTTCATTTACATATCGCGCGTGACCATCTGGTATTGACCGACACACGCCACTTAGCCTTGAGCGATGAATCGGGGCGGGCCTTATTTCAGTTGGCGCTGGTCGAAATTGAAGCAGCAGGCCTGTCTGCCTGCTATGGCAATGCGCAAACCTGGTTTTTACGCGCCGACCCTTGGGCGGAACTGCAAACCTGCAGCGTCGATGCTGCTTGTGGCCACAATATTGATATCTGGATGCCACGCGGTGACATGGCGCGCGCCTGGCGCAAGCTACAAAACGAGATCCAAATGGCGTGGTTTGAACACCCACTACACCAGGAACGCCATGCCATGGGATTGCTCGTGGTGAACTCCTTGTGGATTTCACAAGGTAGCAGCACCACCGCCGCCGCTGGCACCCACAACAGCGAACCCACCGAACCCGCTCACCCCGCCAAATCGGTACAGGTACTACGCGTGGGCAGCGTGCGGCGCGCCCATGATCGCGATCTACTCAGTGCCGACAGCATCCTGTACGCCGATACTTTGATCGGCCCGGCCTTAAACGCGGATTGGTCAAATTGGCTGGCAGAAATGGCGCGCATTGATGAACAGTGGCTATCGCTGGCATGCCAGTACGGCAAGGTGAAACTCATCCTCAGCCATAGCCATACGCGCCGCGAATTTACTTGCAGCCAGTTGCGCTTGGCCCAATTTTGGCGCAAATCCGGCCTGAAACATTTGCTATGAAACTCAAGCTATGACACATCTGCCATGACACGTATTCAAACTCGCAGCTATCCGCTACGCGTAGCCGAAATGCTGCGCCAACAAGGCGTACACCCGGTCTTGGCACGCATTTATGCCGCCCGTGGGCTATGCCAGATGCAAGAGCTGGCCAATGACTTACCATCCCTGATTGCGCCGCACAATATGTTGCGGCTGGATGCGGCGGCCATTTTCTTGGCCGATGCCATTGCCGCCCATAAAAAACTGGTGATTGTGGCCGACTATGATTGCGATGGGGCCACCGCCTGTGCGGTCGCGCTGCGCGGCTTACGCGCGATGGGCGCGCAGGTTGACTACATCGTACCGAATCGTTTTGAATACGGTTATGGCTTAACGCCGGAAATTGTGGCGCTCACGGCCCAGCAAAAACAACCCGACATTATTATCACCGTGGATAATGGCATCGCCAGTATCGAAGGCGTGGCTGAGGCGAATCGGCGCGGTATCGAGGTGGTCGTCACCGACCATCATTTGCCCGGAGCCAGCCTGCCCTTGGCCCGCGTCATCGTCAACCCCAATCAACCCCACTGTGGCTTTCCCAGCAAAAACCTGGCTGGCGTGGGGGTGATGTTTTATGTTTTACTGGCCCTGCGCGCAGAACTACGGCGGCGCGGCGTATTTGATCAGCAAACCCAACCCAAACTCGACGCCCTGCTCGATCTGGTAGCCCTGGGCACGGTGGCAGACGTGGTCAAGCTCGATGCCAATAATCGCATTTTAGTAGCGCAAGGCTTAAAACGCATGCGCGCCGGACGCATGCATGCTGGCGTTGCCGCCCTATTTCAAGTCGCCGGACGCCAGGCACGCCAGGCTTCCCCCTTCGATTTGGGCTTTGCCCTGGGTCCGCGCCTGAACGCGGCGGGACGCTTGCAAGATATGTCGCTGGGCATCGAATGCTTGATCACCGATGATCCCGATTACGCCAACCAAATCGCCCGGCAACTCAATGAAATCAACATTCAACGGCGCGAAATTGAAGCCGACATGCAAGAGACGGCACTGTTCCAACTCGATGAATTTAATCCCCATGACCATTCCACCCTGTGCGTTTTTGATGAAACCTGGCACCAGGGCGTGATTGGCATCGTGGCCTCACGCCTGAAAGAAAAATTCTACCGCCCAACCATTACCTTTGCGCCAGCCGAACCGGGCAAACCCAAGGGCAAACTCAAAGGCTCGGGTCGCTCCATCCCTGGCTTTCATTTGCGTGATGCGCTGGATTTGGTGTCCAAACACGCGCCCACGCTGATCGAAAAATTTGGCGGCCACGCCATGGCAGCTGGCCTGACCCTGCACGCCAGCAGTTTGGATGCCTTTACTGCCGCCTTTGAAGCAGTAGGCCGCAGCTGGCTCGGCCCGGCGCAGCTAGAACGCGTGGTCGAAACCGATGGCCCACTCGAAGCGCCCTGTTATAGCCTGCCATTTATTCATTTGCTGGAAGCCGAAGTATGGGGCCAAGGCTTCCCGCCCCCGCTGTTTTGTGATCACTTTCGGGTCAGTAGCCAGCGCATCTTAAAAGAGCGGCACTTAAAAATGGTGTTGGAAAAAGATGGCGTGCAATATGACGCGATTTGGTTTGGGCATAATGAAACACTGGCCCCGCGCGCCGAAGTCGCATTCCGACTTGACGCCAATGAATACAATGGCAATACCAGAGTGCAATTAATGGTGGAATATGCGCAGGCGGCCTAGAGAATTTTAAGGCCAGAGCTTTAAAAAATGCTGCGCTAAAATCACCGCCCAGGTAATGCCAGCCAGCACCAACGAAAAAAACACCGCCGCACTGGCAAAATCTTTGGCATTTTTCGACAAGGGATGGCGATCCAGCGACACCCGATCCACCACCGCTTCCACCGCCGAATTGATTAATTCAACAATCAATACCATAATCAATACAACAATCAGCGCCAATTTTTCAAAAACCGATATCTTCAGAACCAAGGCCACGATCACACCGATCACCACCAGGGTCAATTCCTGCCGAAAAGCATGCTCGGTCTGCCAAGCCATGAGCAAACCCGCCATCGAATTTTTAAAGGCCGCGTAAATTCGCGCCAAACCGCTTTTGCTTTTAAACTGACTTACCGGAGTTGGTTGATCCATGTTTCGATTCCATTTCAATGATTATTTTTGCCAACGCGTATTCTGCCATAAACCTGCTTAATCACAACCAGCACAACCAGCACAGCCAAATTGTCGATAGAAGCCACTATTTTATTTCACACTATAGCATTCTGTTTCACATTGTGGTATAAACACGGTGTTACTCCAAGCATGCTGCCTCTTATGAAAACCGATTCCCCCACCGACAACAAGACATCCATCCAGGTTATTGAGCGTCTGGTCGCCCTGCTGGATGCTTTGTCACGCCATCCTGACCCGGTTAGTCTGAAACAATTGGCGCAGGAAGCCGAGTTGCATTCATCAACCGCACACCGTATTCTGAACGACTTGGTGCAAACCCGCTTTGTTGATCGGGTCGAACCCGGCACGTATCGACTTGGCATGCGCTTACTGGAACTGGGCAATATTGTAAAAAGCCGCCTCAGCGTGCGCGAAGCAGCACTGGATTTAATGCGCGCCCTACATCAAAAAACCCATCAAACCATCAATTTATCGGTACGCCAGGGTGACGAAATAGTCTACATTGAACGCGCCTTCTCCGAGCGATCCGGGATGCAAGTGGTACGCGCCATTGGTGGCCGCGCGCCCTTACACCTGACTTCAACCGGCAAGTTATTTCTGTCCGCTGATGATACCAAATCCGTGCGCGCCTATGCTGATCGCACCCGCTTGCATGGTCAAACCAAAAACTCCATCACCGACCTGACCCGTCTCGAATTCGAATTAAAATGGGTACAAACCCACGGCTATGCGCGCGATAACGAAGAATTGGAACTGGGCGTGCGCTGCATGGCGGCAGGTATCCGGGATGACAGTGGCAAACTGATTGCCGGCCTATCGATTTCTGCCCCCGCCGACCGCTTGCAGGAAGAATGGCGCAACGATTTAATTTCCACCGCGCGCCAAATTTCGAATACCCTGGGCTATAACGATTAAACTGCACGGCGAATAACCCGATCCACGCTTGGCCGTCATTCAAACACGACTCAACCACGACCACCACCGGGGCGTTCAATACTGAGCGCCTTTTCTTTCAATTCTTCCAGCCAGCGACGAATTCGCCCCGCATCACCCAGGCGCGACTGCTTGCCTTTGGAATCGAGAAAGACCATCACCACCGGACGCCCTTCAATTTTCGCTTGCATCACCAGACAACGCCCGGCTTCTGAAATATAACCTGTCTTTTGCAAACCAATATCCCAATCGGGATTAGCCACCAAGTGATTGGTATTATGGTAATGCAAAGTTTGCGCCCCCGTCTCCACGTCCAGCTTGGGCCAGGTTGAATACAAACGAATAATCGGATGTTGGTAAGCCGCATTCACCAGTTTGGCCAAGTCGCGGGCACTGGCGACATTTTGACTCGACAGCCCATTGGCATCGACATAATGCGCTTCATTCATGCCCAGTGCGCTGGCTTTGGCATTCATGGCACGCACAAAACTGGCCATGCCACCCGGATAACTGCGCCCCAACGCGGCAGCAGCGCGGTTTTCCGAACTCATCAAAGCCAGATGCAACATGGTGCCACGGGCTAACTGAGTCCCCACTTTCAAACGCGAGGAGGTAAATTTTTCGTGATCAATTTCATCTTCGGTAATGGTCAGCATTTCATCCATATCCTGGTTGGCTTCGACCACGATCAAACTGGTCATCAACTTGGTAATCGATGCCATTGGCAAGGCAATATTGGCATTTTTCTCGAACAATACCTGAGAATTGGCTTGATCCACTACATACGCCACGCTGGACTTGAGTTCCAGCGGATCAGGCGTACGCTGCAAACCCGCCAAATCACCCACACTGGGCACCGCCCGTTCAACCACTGCCACACGTTGGTACACCACTTTGCGGCGACCGTGCACCGTGACCACGCGCCGCACCAACTGACTACGTGCAGAGCGGGTATGTACTACGACCGCAAGCTCGCGCCGGGCGTTGCTGCTGTTTGCCTTGCTGGTCTTGGCTGCTTTGCCGCTATGGCTTGCCGTTGCTTTTTTCGCGCCATGTTTTTTATGGGCCGCTAAAGCCATATCAGGCAACATAAACAACAAACTGGCAAACAAAGCAATATAGAGTGATTTAACCATGTGCAACTCCTTTTAGGGCAAAGGCAATAACAAACAAAAAAACAAGCAACCGACAAACAACCAACAAATAAGCGAAAAATCCAGCCGCCAAAACCTGGAGCAGGAAATTAAGAAAATAAGGTTCTTTCAGTGTAGCAAAATCAGAGAATTTCGCAAGCAAATTAAAGGGTTAGCACACTATTTTGAACAAAATTCTCATTTAGGTGCAGCATCCAAGAAACGAACGAACTGTTCAAGCGGTGCGCGCTCGGTAATCAGGCTGTTTTCGATCTTGCTGTGATCAGCATAACCCAGGGACATGCCACAGACAAATTGCTCCTGATCAGACAATTGCAAGACATCATGAATAATTTTATGATAACCAATAAATGCCGCCTGCGGGCAAGTATCCAGGCCCCGGCCACGCGCCGCAATCATAATGTTTTGCAAAAACATTCCATAATCGAGCCAGGAGCCCTGGGCCAGTACCCGATTGATGGTGAACATCAGACCCACCGGGGCATCAAAAAAAGCATAATTGCGCGCATGTTGCACTGCCATACCCTGCTTGTTATCACGAGTTAAACCCAATAGCGCATACAGATCCCAACCGACCTTACGGCGACGCTCGATAAACGGAGAAATCCACTCACTGGGGTAATAGTGGTACTGCTCCTGGTGCAATTGAGCCTGAGAAGGATCGGATGCCGCCTGAATAATGGCATCGGATAAGCGTTGTTTGATCTCACCTGTCAGCACATAGACTTGCCATGGTTGAGTATTGGTGCCAGAAGGCGCGCGCGCAGCCACTTGCAAAATCGCTTCTATCTCCGCTTGCGGCACAGGTGTAGGTAAAAAAGAACGAATTGAGCGGCGTGATGTGATGGCAGCATCAACAATCTCTTGTTCAGTCCTGGCGGCGTTCGCACTCATAAATAGTCCACGAAATAAGAAAACTCCGTATTTTATCCGAAACAGCCGTCGTATTCGTTGGCAAACATCGACGCCAAGCCAAGATCGAGAAAAGAAAATGGGTAGAAAATACGCAAAAAATGCAAAATTTGTGCATCGCACCAAAAATTCACTTGACTTAAATTTTCTAACAGATAGAATAGCCTCTGTTGCGATGCACAAATTAACCATTGCCCACCATTAAATAACATTA
>JBKJLF010000850.1:0-9229 GCA_046597185.1 Burkholderiaceae bacterium
GCATTTTGTGCGCGAGTGCCACGATGGATTTCTTGTGGCCTTTGCGAACACTCAGGGCCGCAAACTTGGCTTTCAAAGCGCAACGCCCGCATGGTTCACCACCAGCCCCGGTGCGCCGTGCGTTAGTCTGGCGCGGTATTCATCGTCTATCGCGATCTTTTGGAAGCTTTTTGCATCGACCACCACGTAGGTTGCTTCGGACGACGTTATTAAGCGCCCGGTGGCGTATTCCACCATCTCAAATTGCAGCGTGAACGAGGTATTGCCGACATGGGTGGTATGTACCTTGAGTGCAATCACGTCGTCAAAACGGGCGGATGACTTCCAATTGATGAGCAAGCGCACCACCTGATTATCGATGCCACGCTTCAACAGTTCTTGGTAGTTACCAAACAGGGCGCGGAAATATTCGGTGGCGGCGATATCGACATAATCGGCGTAGCGGGCATTGAAGACGACTTGCTGCTGGTCGCACTCGCCATAGCGCACGCGTAGCAGCAGGTGGAAGGGGAGGAGGGCGGCGTTAGAGGTGGTGTGGGCTGGCATGGGGTTCTATCGTCTTCTGGCGTGGTGGTGAGTGGGTGCGATGCAGTAAAATGCGCTGATATGCTGTCATTTGAACTGCCGCAAGAATGATAGAATACCCGAATCACGCGCCATTTGCGCGCCACCAGCCCGGCTGAACGGGTATTCATGGCTTATTGGGTCTTTTTGGATAAAATGCAATGCAGATTGACAACCTCACTATCGACAACTTCCAACTCTTTGCCCACAACGAGTTTGAGTTTCATCCGCATTTCAATCTGGTGGTAGGCATGAACGGCAGCGGCAAGACTTCGCTCTTGCGCGCGCTGGCGGTGGCACTGGGTGGCTGGGCGCATGCCTACATCAAGGATGAGCGTAACCGTCGGCCTATCGCGGATAGCGAAGTGCGTGAAATTCAAATCGATCAACGCTTTGATCAAACCAAATTGACCACCATACAAGCCAGTGGCAAGGCCACCATTATTGACCGCGCCATTACAAAGAAAGAGGCGCACGTCAACTGGACTAGATTCCGTGCAGAAGGTTTAAGTATCACCGCGGTCAAGGGTGAGATACGCTATGGCACTTATCCGGTTGATTACAGTCTGGATTTTGGGACACTGGGCAAAGATACACTTGCCTTTATTGAGAGCGGTGAAAAGTTTGACCTGCCACTGTTCGCATTTTATGAATGTGACCGTATTTGGAAGGTTGACCAACCTATCAATGCCACTGAGTCGGCCAAAGCACAATATTCCCGCTTCGACGCCTATGTCGATTGCTTCCATACCGGTGCCAACCACACACAATTGGGTGAATGGCTGCTCAAAAACGAGATGGCGTCGCTGCAAAAAAAGGTGGATACGCCTGTCTTGCTCTCCATCCGCGCGGCTGCGCAAATGGCGCTAGAAGGTTGTACTGGCTTACGCTTTGATTTTGATGAAGGCCGTGTTTTGGTGGAATTTTCAGACCATAGGATCGTCCCGTTTGATCACCTAAGCGACGGTCAGCGCACCATGTTAGGCTTGTTTTGTGATCTAGCGCGCCGCGCCGCCATCCTCAACCCGCATCTTGCGGGCGACGCCAGTAGTAAAACCAAAGGTGTCGTTTTAATCGATGAACTTGACTTGCACCTACACCCGCGCTGGCAGCGCAACATTATTGAAAGTTTGCGCAAGCTGTTCCCCAATATCCAATTCATCTGCACCACACACTCGCCATTTTTGATTCAATCCCTGCGCGATGGTAAATTGATCATGCTTGATGAAGGTGAAACGCCCGATTACGCTAACAAAAGCATTGAAGACATCGCAGAAGACATCCAAGGCGTGCCCATGCCGCAACGTAGCCAGCATTACTTGGACATGATGCAGGCGGCAGAAACTTACTTTGCACTGCTGCATCAAGGTGTGCCAGAGGACGATGCCGGGTTGCAAGCGCTAAAAGATGAACTCGACCGCCTTTCAGCACCGTTTTCAGATGATCCAGGCTATCAGGCCTTGCTAAAAATCGAAAGAATGGCGGTCTTGGGAGGTAAGAATTAATGCGCCCAATACAACGGGGCGATGCGCCCGGCAGCCCAATTAATCAGTACCGGCAAGCGGCTTCGCTGCTACGCGAACAATTAGGAACCTATTGCAGTTTTTGCGAACGACCCATTCTCACGCATCTTGCCGTTGAACATGTACAAAGCCAATCGAAACATCCAGCATTGGTTTTGGACTGGACCAATTTTTTACTCGCGTGCGTCAACTGCAATTCGTGCAAACGTGAACATAATGATAGTCGCGTTGGATATCTTTGGCCTGATGCCAACAACACCCTGCTCGCACTCAACTACCGTCATGGTGTGGTTCACAACGCCTTACCCGCCGACCATGCCGCTTACCCCCTCGCAGACGCTTTAATCAGGCTAATCGGCTTGGATAAGGTACCCGGCCATCCCGACCCCAAAAGGAAGCCGAGCAAAGACGATGATCGTTGGAATTATCGTCGCCAGTTGGCCGACTCAGTGCTTGGCAGCAAAAAACGACTAGCGCAAAATGACATACCGGCCATGCGCGATGAAATCATCGAACGTGCCAAAGACCGGGGCGGCTTTAGCATCTGGTTCGCCATATTTCAAGACGATGCCGACATGCGCCAACGCCTGATTGCCGCCTTTCCCGGCACGGCACAAGATTGCTTTGATAAAACGGCTTTGCCCATCATTAAACCCGGCCAGATTTTATAGCCTAACTGGAATCGGAAGTATTAAATGTTTCCACAACGGCTCGTGCGCACTACTCGCCCGCTTGTTTGCCAGCCTGCTCACCGATTCAGTCATATGGAACAATTAAGCTGTTGTTATTGTGATAGTTCTTTAAGAATGGTGCCAACCGCGACGCCGCTTGCGGCTGCGCCGCTCGTTAGCAATTGCTTCAACGTGCCGTTATTTTCTAATGCAAGTCTAATCGCATCCTTTAACGGTGGTAATGTTATCCTTGGTGTCCTAAAAAGATGGGGCCGCATTGGTAAGTCGTTCCAAGTTAATGCCAGTTTCTTTGTAAGCAATTGCTCAATATTGCGATCCTTTAGGGCTTTTAACACGCCACAGCGGTTTATTGCCATGATCAAAATTGCCTGAGCGCCCACGGTAGCTTGCGCGTCTCGTGCATCGCTTCTAAGAATTGAGAGAGCAGCACTGCATCGTTCAAGTAGGTCTGCATTAGCATCAAACATTTTCGCTTTTGCGATAAATGACGAGTCTGAAAATGCTTTTTGCAATCTAATTAAAACCGACTTTGTAAGGGCGTAATTTCCGTCCGTTATTAACACCCCCCACTGAGCGAAGAGTACTTCGTTTGGCTTAGCGTCACATACTGCGGCCAGCAGATAGAAACCAGCAGCCATAACTTCTAAATCTCTTGTCTGGGCTGCAGATGGCGTATTCTTGCGTAATTTTTCAGTTGCTTCAATGTAGGATTCTACGAGCACTACGAACCTTTCCGTTGTAGTGGATTTCAACTCATCCATAATAAGACTTAGTGCGACTTCCCTCCTCAGCAGTAGGTCATTACTCGCTAAAAGAGCCACTATGCGTCGGGCTGCGGCAGATTGTGGCCCATCTAATGCCGCCTGTTCTACAAAGATATTTAACTCAAGCATACCCATGCGCAGGGCGTGATTGTTATCGGTACTCGGCATTTTATGTTGGGGATTGCTCGCCATCCCAGGTTTAACGATAAACGGTGTGCCTTCTGTTGTTAGTGCATTCTGCCCCCTTACTTGGGCGGTGATTGCCACAATAAAGCGCAAGGTCGCCTCCCACGGAGGGCTCTGTGCTACTAACGGTAATTTCGGGATTTCATCAAAGCAAATCATTAAAATATCCGTTGCTCGTGACCGATTGCCATGGGTGCTGATTGTAAGCGCAGCTTCAGCCAACAGACTACATTTGATGGGCATTTCGGTTTTAGGCGGCAATGTATTTGCAGCATCTAGAAAAAATGATGTTGCCTCTTCCCAGCGTTCAAGCTCTATGGCTGCCAATGCCATCCTTCTAAAGGCAAATGGGTCTTTATTTTCGTTTGCGCCGAACTTTCGCTCAATATCAGACCATGCTTCTAGCGCCTTACTAAATTGCTTATTTTGAAAGTAGGCGTTGGCACGTTGTTCATCCAAAATAGGGGATGCGCCGAAGTCACTTTCGGCCTTGGTAAGTACCGCTATACTCATAGGGAAATCCGCCAATTGCTCACAGTAAATGACAGACAATGCGCGCGCAAGTTCACATCCCAACGCTGGGAGTGACTTCGTTAGTGCAATCGCCCAAGTTTTTTCGATTATCGCCTTCCAGCGTTCCCAATTTGGGTTCGCCAGTTTAGTTTCGGCTATCCAACCATGATGCACGAATGCACCATTTACGTTCAGTATTGACCAACTCAACATGGCGTCAAACTGGCACAGCAACTCAGGTGTTTTGGTGTCCTCTAGCCAGTTTGTAAGTTCACAAAAATCATCGTAGCCTGCTACCATGTTTAATTTAATTGCCAAATACTCCTGAAATGTTGTAGCCGTTTTAGGTAGTTCCAGCAAATTATGCTTGGTACGGAATTCGTCAAACATTTGAACGCCCGGATTGCCATTGACCCCGGCAAAGTGCGCCCAAGTTGCGCATTCAAAAATGATTTTTGGTGAGAGCTGTGCTTGTGTAGTCAAGATTGAGAAGGTGAATTGTATATCCGCGTCCTCGCGTATTTGACCAGTACTTTTTGCAATCTCTGCCTTCCATTCTTCGACTATTTGGCTGATCTGAGTGCTGTTTTGGGCAGATGCAACAGCAAATTGAAGCCCCCTCAACATCAATGCGCCGCGCTCATCCTCGGGAAAGATGCTTTTCCCGCCCAAACCGACCATTGCCGTTAGCCAAGATAAATGTTTATACGCGCTCACTTTGATGCTTTCGTCGCTGATTTGTACAACCTCGAAGCAGGCTTTCATCAGTCGCTTTGCTTCACGAGATACAAGACTATGATAAACCAACGCGGCACCTTCTGATGGGTTCAGTAATTTGCAGTTGGCTATTGCGTCATAAGCAATCCGGTGTGCTCGTTGGTGTCGCGCCCCACTCCAAGTTTCACCCAGTACAGCTTTTAACATGGGTGTAACGCGGTAATATTTGGGTGCAATTGTTTCAATCCATTTCCCGGAAAGCTTATGTAGCAAGCTTTCCACCCCTTGAACTTCTGGTGACAAGTCGGCAAGATTTAGCAGCATTTCTCGACTTGGCAAAATCGCAAACTCAGCGGCTGTGTAGACAAACTCAGCCTCAGCGGCGCTTACCGTTTCTGAGAAGAGGGAACGCGCAAGTTGCTTTGCATTTTGAACAGCATTTGAATGCCCAACAAATGCCTGCATATCGAAAGCTGGCCAGCTTGTATCACTTAGTTCTTTAATACGGACATGAACCAATTTTGGGTGCCCGGCAGTTTGGACTGAAATAAGCGCAGCCCAAAGTTCAGCCGTAGTTTCAGGAATGCACCCCGCATCAACGCACTCTGCTTGAATCTCTGCCGTTGTCATGGAGGGAACATCCAGCACGACAAGCCCCAAAGACGTTAGCTCTTCTTTTTCAAAAATCTCAGAAGAACCCTGTGCTGTTAGTAACACTGTCTTACCAATCCTAGTAGCCCGGTATAGTAGCTTGCTGAGAGATTTTTTGTATATTTTTCTCGCCGTCTGGCTGGTATTGAGGTCATCGAACACAACTAGCTGTGGCGCAGCATCAGTTTCAATTAGTGCAGTTAGTAGATCGAAAATATCGCGAATTACGCCGTCTTGGCGGTCTGCTAGGTCTACCCACCATGCGTTGGCATGGGTTGCGCGTGCCGTAAGAATCGCAATTGTTGTCTTCCCTTTATACACCGAACCGGTCAGCAGAACAGATTCCCGTAAACGGACGTGAGTCGTGACGGTATTGACGAGTGCTGTGCGGTTCAGTAAAGGGTGCGGGGGGATCGGTACCGCCTCTGCGAGTTGTGCCAAGCTTTGTGCGTGCCCTTGCAAACCATAAAGTTGGGCGGCGGCCATGACCACACTACCCATCGCGTAGCTTGGTAAAGTGAAATGAACCGTGGTTGCTTCATCTATTTGCCGCTCTAGCGAAGCGGCGGTCAGTACGCGAAGCCCTAGCTCGGGCTGGCATATTTGATCCCAGCAATGGGTAAATAACCTATCCCTTATTTGGACTAATGATTCCCGTGGGTAATTATTTGCACTTAGCCGTGTGGTTAGGCGCGCTAGTACCGTGTCTTTGACTACATCAAGAGAAGGCGCTGCTGTTACCCATTCAAAGCGCGAAAATAGTTGTTTCTGAAGGTCATCAACAACAGCATCGCGTAGAAAAGTCAAAAGTGCGCCTTGCGCGTCCAAATTTGAAAGCAAATAGTTGCGGAGAGTTTCAGCCGCGGTTGTATCATAGCGAGCATGTTTCCACGTTGCAATGCCGGTTCTGCCGTCGAATTGTGCATTCGTTTCAGTCGCAATTTCAGAGGTTGTTAAATAGGTATAATGGATTTCTCGGCCATCTACCTCGCGCTCTTTGGTATCCCAGTATTGTTTGATTGCTTTTTTGGCATATGCCGTGTTGAGCGAAATTGACCCTTGCGTGTGGCGCACTTGAACAGTATTGGCATCGAGGGTGCTTACACGGTCGATATCTTCAGCGCCTTCAAGAAAAAGAACCTGTTTAGCTGATAGGGCGAACCATTGGTCAATGGATACCCATACTTGGTACGAATAACCCAATAATGTTGCGATGGCTTCGCGCTCGGGTGTCCGCGGGAGAGTTTGCACTTGGGTTGATGGGGTGGTGGATGACACGCGAACTCACTTTAACAGATAGAAGTTCTCTACATTATACGGAGATTTTCTTTGCCGATGCCGATGAAGTCGTTCGAGAAGGCGATGTTTCTTTTGCTCGCGAAGAAAAAAGAAGGGAAGGTGGCATCATTGTGCCGCAGTTTATGCAAGATACTATTGCAGTCGCGATCATGGCAACGCTGATTCATTATGCTAGTATTAGAAAATGATGGCTATCGTACTGAATGAAAAAAGGGTTTAATGATGGCCCGTGAGCCGATGTTGATCTTGCTGGGCGTTGATGCGCCTAGAGTCTTGACCGTGCCTATGTTGGCCGCCGCGCTGTCGAACGGGCGCGCTTTGCCTGCGCGCAACACGCTGTTTAGTGGGTTGCATGCGCAGCGGCGTGCGCAGCGTAGTGCGGGCGTATTGCGCCCGGTCACGCGAGGGCTGTATTTAAACCAACTAGCACAGCCGCGCCCGCAAGCGGCGGAAGCGGCAAGCTATGTGCGTAGCGAGGCGGTGGTGAGTCTACAAACCGTGCTGGGGGGATGCTGGCGTAACCAACAATTATTCCGACATCGTCACTTGCTTAGTGCCCATTCGCCATGAAGTGTTGTATTGCTCAACCGTTTTCCTATGTAATTGCCGCGACTTTTGAACGAAAATGATCACACGAATCTAAACAGTTATCAAGACCCCGGAATTCAATCCCCACATATTTTTACCGTACGGTAATAAATTCACCCATCATCATGCCCCTATCGCCAACCCCTTCTGAAACTCACATTACGAGCGTTGATGCCTTGGCCAGCATTCGCACCGTGCGCAGCAAGGGCGCAGCATGAATGGCGCGACGCTCCCAATGCCGAACCGATTATTTGGCAGGCAAGCTGGTTCGTGCAGAAAGTTCTGGCGGCAAGGCTGCGCCCATGACCCGGCGTTGGGCTGTTTCATCGGGCTGCCGCCGATACCAGCTTTGTCATGAAAAACATTGCGCCTGCACAAAAACTAAGCGCGCTTGAAAAAAGCGGGAAATGAAACCGTGACAAATTGTCACGGTTTGAAAATAAAATATGCTTATGGTTGAATTTTCGGCGATACTTAGTCCTAGCTTTGCATTATGGGCGGGTACAGGTAAGTGAGGCGACGCAATGTATTTTAATCGTAGGGGCGCATTGCATGCGCCCAGGCGTGTGCATCGGGCAGGTGGCTATACTGGGGCCAGCCGTGCGCAACGGCTTGGGCGCATGCAATGCGCCCCTACCCCACGTTTAACAACATTTTTCAAAAAATCAAATAATTCACGTAAATATTCGGTGAACCCGCAGCACTTTATGCTTGGGTAGGTAAAAACCACTGAACACATTACGCAAACTTGCGTATATTCTGGTTGATGGATACAGCAACCTACACGATCTTTGATCGCCCCCCAAACCAGTGATGCGAAAACGACGCCGTTTTCGCAGGTCTTGGTGACGCTGACCAAAGAACAACATATCCAACTCTTCCTGTGAAAAATGCGGCTGCGAATTTACCGATTTTCCAGGCACGGAAGACGGTGAATGGGTTGAAATTGAAGTAAAAGCGCACAAACGCATCTACCATCGCAAGCGCTATAGCAAGGGCTGCCATTGCGACGGTGTGCCGGGCATAATCACCGCCCCGCCGCCTGCACGACTGATACCCAAAGGCAAGTATGGCATCACCATTTGGGTGCATCTGCTGCTATCGAAAATGGGGGAGCGGCAACGTCCAAAATTTGTTGCAACCGCAGCCACCGATGCCCAACTGGTGCTGGATCTGCCCGTACATGAGCTGCCGAAACTGGAACTGCGCCAGGTGGCAGGTGCGGCCAACTCACGCCTGTGGAACGAATACATTGCCCGTTACCATTATCTTGGCTACACGCCACTGGCAGGTAGCCAATTGCGCTATTTCGTCTTCGCGGGTGATCGCCTACTTGCCTTGATCAGCTTCGGCGCTTGTGCCTGGAAACTCACTGCACGCGACAAATTTATTGGATGGGATGAAAACCAGCGGCAAAAGAACCTGCAACTGGTCGTGAACAATGCCCGCTTCCTGATTTTGCCCTGGATTCAATCCAAAGGCTTGGCACCAAAGATTCTTGCAACTGTCAGCCGCCAACTGCCCAACGATTGGCGGCAACGCTACGGCTACCGCCCGGTGCTGCTGGAAACCTTCGTTGAAACGCCCCGGCATCGTGGCACCTGCTATAAAGCCGCCAACTGGGTCAATGTTGGCAAAACCGCTGGACGCGGCAAGAAGTGCCCAACCCATAAGCAAATCATCCCCATCAAAGACATCTGGCTTTATCCGCTACGCCAGAATTTCCGCGCTG
>JBKJLF010000892.1:0-3189 GCA_046597185.1 Burkholderiaceae bacterium
GGGGGGGTAAAACGAACCTGGCGTGTAGAAATGCTTCCTTAAAATGCCGTTTTGCATCGCCCCAGTTTTCCTTGTATGCGGCGAATAGGCCTTTATGAAGCGAATGGATATCTGCCAATTTATTGTTTTTCTTTAATGCGGCGAAAAAATCTTCCGCTTCTTCATGCTTATGTTGGTAATCTCTCAGTAAAAAAACGAAATTGGTTTGCGAAATGTGGTGGTCAGGATTTATTTTCATTGCGTTATCAAATGCTGCTGCCGCATCATTGCTTTTGCCAAGGTAATCCACATATAGAATCCCTAAACCATTCCAAGGTGCAGCATAGTTTGGATTTGCCTTGATTGCATTTTTATAAGCTAGTTCTGCTTCTTCATATTTGTTAAAATGATCAGCGAGTATATTTGCCAAATTATTCCATGCAATTGCATGCGATGGCCTTAATTGGGTAGCCCGGCGATAGGCAATTTCCGCTTCACTATATTTGTGAAAGAGCACTTCTAGAAAGTATCCCAATCTGAACCAATATGAGGGATTGTCCATGTCGAATGAGGGGATTTCATTGAATTCTTTTTTTGTAAATGTCCTGTTCGAGCTATATTTAATTAAAATTTCGCATAATTGCAACCATGGACTCGGATCTCCGGGGGTTAATTTGATCCACTTTTGCAGGAGACTTCCTTTGATTGATAGCAGGGTTGAATCTTCACCAATTAAAGTATTGCAGAGGTTTATCTGGGCAATATCTTTTATGCTGGAGATAGTTGCCTCCCATTCGTTGATTGACTTAAAATCGGTTATTAGCCCCTTTCGCATGCGTTGCTGAAGCCAATTTATGGTGCTTTCATCGGAATTTGATTTTTCAAGAAAATTCCCGTCATTTCTTTCGCAACTTTCCATTAGGGCTGCAATTTGGTCGTTGTTTAGTTTGCCATGCCCAGCAATCTTGGCGCGTGCGGTCGAATCTTGCAACATTAAAGGAATTGAGCGAATAATTTTATTTGTAAAGTACTCTTGTGAAACCTCACAATCGCTTGGCACACACGCCATCAACCTTCGCTCCAATTGCACAAATTCAAATGCTTCTGATGATGGTGGTGCATCACTCAATTTCATTATTTTTTCAATTTCCTTTTTCGATTCCTTAGCTAATCTGATCATTAATCTGGCTTGCGATAAATGGGCATATATCCGCAGATCATTGCCGGCTGCATTTTCTTTCAATACTTGTGCCATGGCGAAAGCTAATGCCAAATCGCCTTCACCAAGATTATCTTGCTCAAGGAGATTTTCGGCAATGATTTCCAATGTGTCGGGCCCGTAAAACGCCTCCAAAAATAGCACAAGCTGTTCTACAGGGGCACTATCCCTCCGTGACCCCGATTTGTCAAGATACCATATATTGAATATCCTTTCTGATATTTGGTAGCCAATTTTGGTTGAATTAAATATTTCAACCTTCTCAACTATGCCAAGCTCCTCCAATCTCGCTAATTGGCTTGAAACTGTGCCAGGAGGGAGGCGGGTTTTTTTTTGTAAATCCTGCGCTTGTGCTGGCCGCCATATTAAAGCCAAAGCTGTAAATACCGTGCGACCCTGTTCTGCCAAATTATCAAGTCGCGGTTCATATATGGCATTTATGTCATCCATCAACCGTCTCAAATCCCTTTCCACTTGTGCGGATAAACCGCCCACCAGTAATTGATATAGATAAATGACAGTTCGTGGGTTTCCACCTGTCAAGCTATGCAGTGCCTGCAGCCGGGGTTGTGCGGTGGCCAGATATTGCAATAATTCAGGCCTGTTCTCTTTTAGTGCCAATAACCTTAGCACATGTATTACTTCAGCAGCTATTAGCTTTCGCAGGTAATGGGTCTTGAAACTCTCAAAAAATGCAGAATTGTGGTTGGATAGCTCCTCCGGATATGCAATCGAAGTACCTATCAGTAATGGAGATGTGTCGTTCTGTAGCCAGGTGCGTAATACCCAATCATGACTTGGTAAACGTTTAAGTAGTTTTGTGAAATTGTCCAGGAGTAGTACTGGTCTTCTCCTGGTGCGCTCAATGGCCAAGTCCAGAGCTTCTTTACAAGCCAAGGCTAAATCAGGCTCCGGCAACTTGCTGGTGACAAGTGCAGCAATAATGCCATCCAGATGTTTGGCTTCGGAATCATTGCCATCGGACTGTAGGCCATTCGCCAATGCATCCATACAATTCAACCAGAAATCAGATAAGTGGTCAATCTGAATTCGCATATGTTGCTCTTCTGGAAGAATCATTGGTATGAAACGGTAACAATAATTGTCCGATCGTAATTCTGCTTCAATTCGCCTCAAAATTGTACTTTTGCCCATACCTCTTTGGCCAATGATTAAATGGTGCTGAGGTGTTGCACAAGGGGAAGTGGCATTAATATCATCTAAAATGCTATCGAACTCTTCGTGCCTGGCAATGAAAATATCAATTACTTCAGAGTCGGTAAGTTTTCCAACATTATGTTTGCCAGCCAAGTGGCGAATGATTGCATTATTCATATTTAAATGCCTCATTATTTGTATTTAATTGGCAGGCAATACTTTTGCCAGTAATCGCGTAGGAGTGGTGAGCGGAAAACATAGCGGCCGTCAGTTTGTGTGATGTAGCCATCCCTTTCCAATGCGCCCAAGAGATACCTGACTTCTGCATCAAGAATTTCGGGAGCTATTTGAGATTGTTTGCTAGCAATTATGTTGAGCAAGGAGGTGCGTGAAAGTTTGCGTTTGGTAGCGCAGATTGCGTTGAGTATGATACGCGCTCGCACGGCAGAGATTTTACCCAGTTGTTCTTCAAGGCGGCTATCCCAATGTAAAAAGTAAGTGCGTTGTTCTGCCGACAACAGTTTGTCGTAGGCTCGATCCACATCTTGTGCGGAGGGTTGATTGGCAACTACCCAACTCGCTTTTTGTTGGCACAATAAATGGAATAGTTGTTGGGTGAAGGATGGTATGAGCCAGTCAATGCGCGCTATCATGTGTTCGATGGCTGCCGCAGGCATCGTGCCGGGCAGGTTTTTTCCTTGCCAGAGTCGTTGTAGCATAGTACGGGTGTGTTCTGCGTTGAAAGCTTCAAGCGAATACAGTTGCAGCCCCGCTAATGTATGTGTTAATTTTATGCGCTCAACGAAACTCTCCAAGCCAATTGAGCCGCAATG
>JBKJLF010000098.1:0-19377 GCA_046597185.1 Burkholderiaceae bacterium
ATATTGCGCAGGCGGCGCGGTGCCAGGGTAATGTTGTCCATCACGGTGAGATGCGGGAACAGGTTAAAGCTTTGAAACACCATCCCCACTTCACGCCGCACGGCATCAATGTTTTTCAGGTTGCTGTTGAGTTCGATCCCGTCGATCACGATGGTGCCGCTATCGTGGGTTTCGAGGCGATTCAACATGCGCAAAAAGGTGGACTTACCGGAACCGGAGGCCCCGATAATGGCCACCACTTCACCCTGGAAAAATTGGGTGGACACATCCTGGATGACGTGAAACTTGCCAAAGTGCTTGTTGATATTCGAAACCGAAATAAACGGTTTGCGCACGACGGTATTTTCCGCAAAATTACTCATGAGTGGCGCTCCACATCTAACTGGCGTTCAATTGCATCAGAAATTTGCGTCATGATGGAAGTCAGGATCAAATATACCAAAGCAATGGTAATGAAGACCGGAATCGGTTCAAATGATTCGGCCCGAACCCGGTTGGCGATATTGGATAATTCCACCACACCAATCACATACGCCAGGCTGGAATCTTTCAGCAGGGCCACCACATTATTCACCAAGGGTGGCAAAGCAATGCGAAAGGCCTGAGGAAACACCACGTCAAAAAATGTTTGCAGGGGGCTTAAACCAAGCGAACGTGCTGCTTCGGTTTGACCTTTATGCACCGCCAAAATACCAGCACGGATGGCTTCGGCATTGTACGCACCCACATTTAAAGCCAGCGCAATGACGGCGGCATTAAACTCGGATAACTGAAAACTGGCCGGCAGCGCATAGTAGGCAAACATCACTTGTACCAACAACGGCGTGCCACGCAAGACCCAGATATAAAAGTCGGCAAACCAACGCAACGGCGGCAGCTTTGACAACTTGGCCAGCGCGATTAAAATACCGATCACAATACCCAGCGGGCCAGAAGCCAGCGTCAACCATACCGTTACCTTGGCCCCTGCCGCAAATTGCGCAGCGGCAGGCCCGATTGGGCTGGGCATCAGGCTCAGGATGCTCGATAAACTGAGCAGAAAGACCACCATCAGCACCATCGCCAGCGCAATCGTTACCGCACTTTTTCGCTGACGTGACCACGTTGGCGGATACAAGGAATTGAGAGAATTCAAACCGACCTCCTGATTGGCTTGGGGAAATACGTCGATCAATACGCCGGGTTATTTGCAGCGAATATCTTCCTTGAAGTATTTCTCGGAGATGGCCTTAAATGTGCCATCGGCCAATACCTCGCCCAGGGCTTTGTTGTAAGCAGTCGCCAGCGAGCTATTGCCTTTTTTTACTGCTGCAGCGATTTTTTCAACAAACACCAGTTCACCGATTTTTAAACCACCGCTGGCATTGGCATCAATTGCCGCCTTGGCGACAAATTTATCGGTCACCCACACATCAACCCGGCCATTTTGCAAGGCTGCACGGGCATCGGTATCTTGCGGCAAGTTGCGCACTTCCTTAATGCCAGGGATTTTTTTGATATTTTCAAAATAGGTGGTGCCCGTTTGCACGGCCACGGTTTTACCCGTCAAACTATCGACAGTACGGATGGCATTGTCTTTGGACACAATCACGCCGCCGCTACAATAGTGTGGCTGGGCAAAGGTCACGGCCTTGCTGCGCTCTTCGGTGACACCAAAGGACGCAATCACCAAATCCCAACGGTCTTGCCGCAAACCGGTGAGCAAGGCGTCAAAACCGAGCGCCTTCCATTCCACTTTGACGCCCATTTTGGCGGCAACTGCGTTGCCCACTTCAATTTCAAACCCGGTCAGTGTGGAACCCTGAAAATAATTAAACGGGGGATAAGCCCCTTCCGAGGCGATGATAATCTTGCCATCGGCTTTGATTTCATCCCAAGTGCGCGCGGCCACATTCATACTTGCCACGCTTAAACCCAGCACACCCAACAACCCTGCCAACAATTTAGAACCCTGCATACTGCCTCCTGGTGAGAATGGTCAATGAAACCTTGGCCGCTTTATTTTTTACGAATAGTTTAAAAATTTATAAAAATATTTTACCCATCGCTGTCGTTCAGGATGTTGCTGACGACGGCTTGCCAAGGCTTGGAACTGCGTTGTTAACAGTGCAGCATCTGCGCCGCAACTGCAACTTGAATCTGATAAAACTGTGTTTTTATTGCTTCCTGCCGGGTTCGGATGTGTCATATTTACAGCAAAATCCGGCAAGGCGCTTATTTGCCCTCAAGCATGATCGATCAATCGAAAATCATTAGAAAACCATGCCGGGTGATAATTTGGCTGGCATTTCCAACACCGCATTTTCAATCGATGCCACCGGATAAGCGCAATAGTCAGCCGCATAATAGGCGCTGGGGCGGTGATTGCCCGATTGCCCCACCCCGCCAAAGGGTGCGCTGCTGGCCGCACCCGTGGTCGGGCGATTCCAGTTGACCACGCCGGCGCGCGCTTCGATCAGGAAACGCTGCCACAGTGCGGCATCGTCTGAAATCAAGGCCGCAGCCAAACCGAAGGATGTGTTATTAGCAACCTTCATAGCCTCGGTAAAATCGGCCACGCGGTAAATTTGCAGCAAGGGGCCAAACCATTCTTCATCCGCAATGCCAACCGCTTTGGTGACATCCACAATCCCGGCTGACACAAAGCCGGTATTGGGATCAAGGTGGCGCATTTCCAGCAAGGACGTACCGCCCTTGGCGATCAAATCGTGGTAGGCTTTGAGCAAACTTGCCGCCACTTTGCTTGATACCACCGGCCCCATGAACGGTGCCGGTTCGGCGTCGGATTTACCGATCGCCAATTTACCCGCCACTTCCACCAGCCGCTTGACGAAGGCATCGCCCGCCGCATTGTCTTGCACAATCATACGGCGCGAGCAAGTGCAACGCTGGCCGCCACTGACAAAGGCCGAGAAAATGGCGTGATGCACAGCCGCATCCAAATTGGCCGCATCCCACACCACCAGCGGATTATTGCCGCCCATTTCCAGCGCCAGCATTTTGCCCGGATGCCCGGCAAACTGCTTGTGTAAGCTCACCCCGGTTTGACAGCTTCCGGTAAATAACAAGCCATCCAGTTCCTGGTTATTGGCCAGTGCCACACCGGTATCGCGCGCGCCATTGATCAAGTTCACCACCCCCGCAGGCGCACCCGCCAACTGCCACAGTTGCACGGTTTTAAGCGCAGTTTGCGGTGCGTATTCGCTCGGTTTAAACACGATAGTATTGCCGGCGATGAGCGCGGGCACGATGTGGCCGTTGGGCAGATGACCGGGGAAATTATATGGGCCAAACACCGCAAACACGCCATGCGGGCGATGGCGCAACACGGCGTCACCATCGGCAATTTTGGATTGGCTGACACCTGTGCGGGCATTGTAGGACTGCACCGAAATATCAATTTTATTGGCCATAGTAGCCACTTCGGTGCGCGCTTCCCACAGCGGTTTGCCCACTTCCAATGAAATCAATTGCGCCAGCGCTTCGGTATGCTCTTTTAACAAATCGCGAAAGCGTTGGCAAATCGCGATACGCTCATCCAGCGGCGTGGTGGCCCAGCCGTAAAATGCGCCACGCGCAGCCTGACAAGCCTGGGCCACGTCCGCTTCGGTGGCGGCATGACCCTGCCAACTGGTTTGTCCATCGGCCGGATTGACGGCGTGCAAAGCGGGGCCGCTGCCCGCCAGCCATTGACCGTTGATGAAATGGCTAACGCCTGCCGCAAGGGTGGTAGTTTGATGATCAGACATGACTTGGTTTCCTTGGATTCAGAGAGAGAGTGCGAACCGGATCGCCAGAAGTACAAGCCAACAAGCGTTGATCTTGCACCGGCAGCGCAATTTTGCCGTGTACGGGTTGGGTCTCGGACACGATGACGCGGAAATTTTGTAAATCGGTATTAGCGATGAGATAAGGCTCTGGCTTGGCTGGATTGGGCTTGACAAGATCGCTGGCATGAAGGCCCACATTGCCCCCCCCTGCGGCATGCGGATCGAGTATCGTCAACTCGCTCTCACGCAAACAACGCAACTCGCGCAGGCGCGCCTGCAACACCGGGCCAGCATCAAAAATATCGACATAGCCTTCGTAGTACAAGCCTTCTTGCTCCAACATGCGGCGCGCCGGCACGGTACTGGTATGTACCTGGCCGACCACATCTTGCGCCGCCTGTGGCAAATACGCCACGTACAGCGGTTGCCGTGGCATCAGCTCGGCGATGAAGGACTTTTTACCGATGCTGGTGAGTTCATCGACATAATTAAAATCCAATTTGAAAAAGTGCCGCCCCAGCCCTTCGTAAAAAGGCGAGGTACCATCAGGCAATAGAAAGCCGCGCATTTCGGCGATGACTTTTTCATTGAATAAATGCGGGAATTGCGCCAAAAACATCAGGCGGCTTTTGGACAGGAGTTTGCCGTTAAAACCGCTGCGGTATTCCGGATTCAAATACAGCGAACACAACTCACTGCTGCCAGTCAAATCATTGGATAAATACAGCGTTTCCATGCGCGTGAACACATTCAGCTCGCGGCTGGAATGCACCTGGGTGCCGAGTCGATAATTATAAAACGGCTCATCCAAACCCACCGCCGCCTTAATCGCACACACCCCCGCCACCCGGCCATTGCTGCTGTCTTCCATGACGAATAAATAATCGCGCTGATGGGGTGGAATTTTCTCGGAAAATGAGGCGCACGCCACCTCAATGCGCGCAGCCAGACGTTCACGATCCGGCTTTAAGGTGGTCATCCCGGCACCGACTTTGCTGGCCATATCGAGCAAAGCGTCGAGGTCGGTTTCTTTAATGGCACGAACAACTAACATAGATTCACCCATCTCAAATAGTCACGCAAAATAGCGCATCACCCGCCGCCACACCCAATTTTTGCGCCACTTCATTGCTGATGCGCACGCTGTGTTCGGTCAGGCTGCAGGGCGCATGCACGGCGCGGAACTGGCGTTGCGAGCGGTTGCCCAGCATCATGCTGGGGGCTTGCTGGTGCGGCTGACCAATTTCTACCACGCGCAAGCTGGCCTCTTGCAGGGTACGCAAGGAGTCTTTATGGGCCAACAAAATCGGCCCACCATCAAAAATATCGACATATTCATCCGCTTCAAAGCCTTCATTGGCCAATAATTCATAGGCCAAGGCGCTATCGGGGTGAATTTGCCCCATTGCCGCCTGGGCGTCGCCCGGCAACAATGGCACATAAACCGGGTAAGGCGGCATCAGTTCGACGATCAAGGTGCGATTACGCGCGCCTTCGATGATGCGTTCGGCATCCAAAAAATCCATCTGGAAGAATTTACGCCCCAGCGCATTCCAGAACGGGGATTCGTCCTGGGCATCGGTCATGCCCGCCAAGGGCACGAAGAAGCGATCACTAAAGCGCTGCGGTGCGCAAGCGGCAAACAGCAGGCGCGCGCGTGACAACAGGGCGGCATCATACTGACTGCTTTTTTCACTTGCGCCATGTTCGGCGCACAGATAAAAACCCGCCAATTGCGAATAGGCGGTCAATTCGGAACATAAGGTGAGCGCATGCACGCTATGGCTAATGTTCAAATCACGCGAAACATGTTGCACCACGTCATTACGGAAGGCAAAATAGGTGCCGTTGGTGCCGGCGGTGGCAAAAATCGAGGCGGTGCCGATAATGCCGGGATTGCCCCCCGCTTCTGATTCCGATTCCGATTCCGATTTTGATTCCGACTCCAACACAAACACATACGACTCTTCGCCATGCATATCGATGGTCGCAGCAAATGACGCGATGGAGCGCTCCACCGCCTGCTCCAGCTTGTCGCGCGTACGCGGCAAGGTGTGCACGCCTTGCGCGGCCTTCGCCACCAAAGCCTCCAAAGCTGGAATATCACTCAGCTCTACCGGACGAACTACCACCATAATCTGCTCCCCAAATCACGACGCCTGGCCGCGCACAAAACGTAGCGCACCCCGAAATAGTAGATCGGATAAATAAAGTTGTCTGTAAAACCCACGCCACCACGGCAGCGGGTCAGTGGATCAGTGAATCAGCGCGTCATTTCACCATGCCGCGCTGGCGCTGGTCCGGGCTTATTTACTGGCAGCGGCCAGGTAAGCGTCAATACCGGCGCGCATTAACTGCTCACCTTCTGCGATTTGCTCGTCGCTGATGATTAATGCCGGGGCCAAACGCACCACATCCGGGCCGGCCACCAACAACATCAAACCCAGGGCTTCGCAAGCGCGGGTAATGTCTTTCGACTTACCGGCATGGGCTGGCTGCAGTGCCATCCCCAATAACAAACCTTGGCCACGCACCACGGCAAACACTTCAGGGTAATCGCGCGCCACGCCTTCCAACATGGCAATGACTTTACCGGAAGCTTCGCGCACCCGTTCCATAAAGCCGGGCTGGCTTATGACGTTGATGACATTCAGGGCCACGGTAGCGGCCATCGGGTTGCCGCCGTAAGTGGTGCCATGGGTGCCGACCACGAAAACCGACGCAAATTCATTGGTGGTGAGCATGGCACCAATCGGGTAGCCATTGCCCAGCGCCTTGGCGGTAGTCAAAATATCGGGTATGACGCCATAACCCATGTAGGCATACAAATTACCGGTACGGCCAACCCCGGTTTGCACTTCATCAAAAATCAGGGCGGCACCAAATTGGGTACACAAATCACGCAAGGCTTGCAGGTATTCCTGGGTGGCGGGCACCACGCCGCCCTCCCCTTGCACTGGTTCCACCATCACCGCGCAGACATCATCGCCCATTGCTGCCTTGGCCGCTTCGATATCGTTAAAGGGAACATGGGTCAGGTACGGTGGCACCGGGCCAAAGCCTTCGGTGTACTTGGGCTGCCCGCCGACCGAGACGGTGAACAAAGTACGGCCATGGAAAGAATTTTTGCAAGAGATGATGCGGGTTTTCTTGTCGCCATGCTTTTTGCTGGCGTACTTGCGCGCCAGTTTCAGCGCCGCTTCATTGGCTTCTGCGCCGGAATTGCTGAAAAACACTTTGTCGGCAAAGGTGGCCTGTGTCAGCGCCAAACCCAAACGCAACACTGGCTCATTGGTATAGGCATTACTCAAATGCCAAAGTTTTTCTGATTGATCTTTTAATGCCTGTACCAGCACCGGGTGGCAATGGCCGAGGCTGCTGACGGCAATACCAGCGGTAAAATCGAGATAGCGCTTACCGCTTTGATCCCATAATTCCAGGCCCAGGCCACGTACTGGCACCATCGCCGCCGGTGCGTAAGTTGGCACGAACACGTCATCAAAGGTTTGTCTGGTAACTGGAACGGTTGTTGCTGAGCTGGCAAGTGTCATGATCATATTCTCCGGGGGGCTGGTTGCATCAAATGATGATAGCATTGATTATAGAAAGCTTGCCGCAAAAAATCTTTTAAAAAAGCGACACGCTCTTTCACTTTTCTGCACCAGCACCTGCGGCCGCAGCCGCTTGCAAACGGCGCTGACGCTCTTCACGCGGGGTAATGCCAAACAACATGCCAAAGGCGGTGGAAAAATGTGAACCGGACGAAAAACCACACATCAAGCCGATTTGCACAATCGAGTGGTGTGATTCCAACAGCAATTGGCGCGAACGCTGCAGGCGCAATTCCAGATAATAGCGCGAGGGCATATTATTCAGATGTTGTTTAAACAACCGTTCCAATTGGCGGCGCGACAGGCCGACCAACTGAGCAATATCATCTGTGCCAAGTGGTTCTTCGATATTAGCTTGCATTAATTGCACCGCTTCCGACAGTTTGGGTTGCAGGCTATGGCTTTGCAATGCCACATGCTGTTGCTCGCTACCGCTACGCACCCGATCCACGCACAGGGTTTCTTTGATTTGGCCTTGCAAGGCGGGGCCGAACAACACTTCAATCAGGCTCAGAGCAAAATCCAGGCTGGCGGCAGCACCGATGCAGCTCAAGCGGTTTTGTTCCAGTTGGTACAGCTTGAGGGTGGCTTGCTCGTTGTGGGAATCGAGTTCGGCATGCAAAGCCCAGGGCAGCGCCACGGGCACCCCCGTCAGCGCGTTGGCGCGCAACAGCCACCACACGCCTGCGCCCACACCACCCCACACGGGTACACGCAGGCAAGCTTTGAGGAAGGCATCCAGCGCGGGAGGTGTGCTGGCGGCCGTATCGGCCACACTATCAGCCACCAACAAGGCAATATCCCAGGATTGACTTACATCCGGGCCAGGCAATTGATCCAGTGGCAGCAGATCGAGGTGGCAACGCGCAGGCCCCAGCAGCGCAGCGGCCAGGCGCAGCGGTTGCACCAATGCGGACCAGCTTAAATCATCCGCCGCACCTGCGCGCACCAGCAGCAAGCGTAGCGGGGCGTGGTGGGCAAAATCGGCAAGGTGGGCAAGCTTGGAGAGTGGCATCGCAATCAATCCTGCAACTAATCTGGCACCAGCAAGGGTTTGGGGTTGGCGCTTTGCCACTGGCTGACGATCATGCCAAAAATCAGCAAGGCGGCACCCAATAACGCCAGCGGGGTCATGCTTTCGCCTACCCAAAAATAGGCGGCAATGGCGGCGCAACCCGGTTCAAAGGCATAAATAATCGCCGCTTCATTAGCGCTGGTATGGCCCTGACCCCAGGTTTGCAGAGAGATAATGCCAGCGGTGGCAAACAAGCCAAGGTAAGCCAGATTCCAGCCATACAAACGCAGGCCTTGCCAAATATAAGCGCCATAGTTTGGCGCATCGACACTCGCATCAATGGCGGTGCGCGGCACTTCAAACAACCACAGCCAAAGCGCGGCGCACAGTGCGACGGTAAGAATTTGGGTGGCGGTAAGCGCAATCAGGTGATTCACTTTGCGGGTGCCGACCTCCATCAGCTTGACATATAAGCCAAAGCATAGCGCGCTTAGTAGAGTGAGGGTATCGCCCCGGCCCCAGACCCCGCCATCCCAGCACAAGGCGGCCAAACCGATCACGGCCAGCAACACCGCCAGCACGATGCGCCGCTCCGGCAACTTGCCCATGGCCACACCCAGCAAAGGCACGATCAAGACATTTAAACCGGTGATAAACGCATTCCGATTCGCGCTGATCAAGGCCAGACCTTCCAGTTGAAACATAAAGCTGGCAAATAAAAACAGCCCCAGCACGCCGCCAACTTTATATTCCTGCCAACGTGCGCGCAGCAAAAACGGTGAGAGCACCAAACCGGCCAGCACAAAGCGAAATAATACAATCCAGACCGGCGGAAAGTACGCAGTGAGTTCTTTCATGGCGGGAAACGTGGTGCCCCAAACCATGGTGACGATTAATAGGGCGAGAACGCCGCGAAAATGCGTAGGCATGAATGACAACAGGTGTTAAGTGAAATGGATAGCCGAAATAGCCAAGGGGAATCATTAAACCACAAAACCGCCTGAAATCACAAATCTGACCAATAATTTAGATTGGCCGAAGCTGGCTGGAGCACGCTGACGCTGGAATATCGCCGTGTACCCGGTCGGCCTGAATTCACTTTTCAGGACATTGCTGCGGCGCTGGCATTACTGCCCCAACAAGTCGCCGCGCATAATCGAAAACACTTGTTAATTGGCCATTGTGCAGGTGGTCATTTGGCGCTGTGGGCGGCGGTGCAGTGTGAGCAATCTGCGTTGCACGGTGTACTCGCATTGGCCCCGGCGGCCAATTTGCAACTGGCATTTCGCGTTAATCGATCCGCACAGTGGTGCGTGGCCAGAGGTAATTAAAGCGTTGAAGGCCTTGTCCGGGGCATGATTGTTCTTTTTCATCACGCTGATGTGGGCGCTTGCGCTTCACCACGTTTGCGCCACACGCTTGCAAGCCAGGGCTGTTGTTCGAGCGGTAGCCCCGGCGGTCGATAGTAATACGCCAACTCATCGAAGGCTGCCTGCCCAAGAAACGCGCGCCATGATTTGAGGTCGTGATACGCGCCATAGCGCTCACCATTCCAGCCCTCTTCGTTATTCCCCCGAGGGTTCGAGGTGAAGAGCACGCCATCGGGTTTGAGCGCAGCGCCCAATTCCCTCAACACGCGCGGCAGCTCTGCGCTTGGCACATGGAATAGCGACGCGTTGGCGAAGATGCCGTCGAAACAAGCAACGGGTAGCTTCAGGGCAAGGAAATTCTGCTCCCAGACCTCACAGCCACTGTATTCGCGCGCCATGGCGGCCAGTTGCGAGGAGCCATCAAGGCCGATCGGCTCGTGGCCCAGAGCGCGAAAAACCGCCAGATCACGCCCGGGCCCACATCCGAAATCAAGAATGCGGTACGGCGGGGCTGCGCGGATGTGCCGCAGCAGCGCCTCGATGTTTTGCTTCACGTCGTGGTTGCGCGTACCTTCCCAAAACGCTGCGGCGCGTTCGTTGTAATGCTTGAGCGTCTTCTCGCTGATTAGCGCCAAGTCGGGCGGTTGTGTCATATCGGTCCTTTGATTTTACTGGCAAGTCCGGTTGCCCGAAGTGTTGGATAACGGTCATGGGACATTGTTGTTTTATTTGTCAGCAACGATATTTTTTACATGCCTGACATGCTCACGATTTGTTTTAAATGATGGCGTAAGCCTTCCTTGTTCTATTTTTTCCAGTATTTCGGTTACTTGTGATGGTGTTAGAACTGGCGTCCTCTTCGATTTGATATACCTCGCATAGCCCCCGCCGTAGGTTACATTTTCAGGCATTTTGGTTTTGAATGTGCTATCACCTACAAAAACAATAACAGAATGCACTTGCTGTTCATTCAGACCCAATAAGGATTCAAGTGTTTTTACATGCTTATAGTTCTGGCGCAATGGATTCTGGAATTTACTTGAATGCTTATAAATTTTTTGCGTCCAAGTCTTTTGGTCAGGGCTGCCGAATATCCATCCTTTCATATTTTTAGTTTCAACCACGAAAACACCAAATTCTGAAACGATGACGTGATCAATTTGTGTGCTTCCATCCTCCGTTGGCAGAGTTACATTTTTTATCAGATGGTATTTCTCTTTGTCAAGTAATAATTTTGCTGAAAAATTGACTATGAATTCGCCGACGACACCTTTGAACCAAGGAGACTTCAGAATACCTGCAAGAATCGCTATCGGTATCAGATACCAAAGAGCGCCGACTATTTGACTTATGATTGGTGAAAAATCCATTCTATGATCTTACTTTATTTGCATAACGCCTGAATTAACCGGCTGGCGCGGCTTTATCGCGCTAGGCCGCTGGAATGGCGGGTTAGCATTATTTGTCAATAAATTCACGGCAGCTTTCAAAGAGCGTGGGGTCTCTTTTTAATTGCTCTTGAAGATACTGTTTAAACTGGGAAATCTGAAGAATCCATTCCTCAATCTCTTCAGGGTCTTTGGTCGTTTGACTATGTCGTAAGCGATCATTGTATTTGATGCCATCGTTTATGGCGCAGAGTAGCGTCGGAAGCCAAGAGCTATCAATTTCCATTTGCAACATCCTTTTCGAGAAGCTTCGCTAGTGAAACCAAGCGCATTTTGAAATGAGCCAGTGGCATATCATGGGCTGGTGCAATCGTATAGTGAGTCGCGCCGAAAGCTTGATTGTAATGATCCCGAACGACTGCCAACCCTACGGGAAGGATAGTTCCGGCTGGAATTTTGTAATATAACCAAGCGCCTTTGAAGATATTTGGTTTGTCAAAGGTGCTTATTCCTCTTGGCGCATGCCGCACCCTTACCCAACTATTTTCAATAGTAATATCTGGTTTTCGTGGTGCGCCACGAGCACGAGTAGTTTCATTCTCGACCAGATCAAATAAAGCGGCCTGCGAGGAAATTTTTCTGGCTCGCCATAGATCGATGGGAACAAAGTTTCCAAAATAGCGATCAAGTTCGCCAATCTCAATCAGAATATCTTTCAGTACTTCTTGATTATTCATTTATTTTTCCCATTCTTTGCTAAGGAAATGCTAACGTGGAAGTGAGGGGCGCGACGCGGCCTTATCGCGGCGCGGCCCCTCGACTGAAGGGTTAGCCATAGGTCGGCTCAGACGGCGTATCTATTTGCAGGTGAATTGAATCTCTGCACCAGCAGAAGCTTGGTAAAGAAGCGCGTCTTGAGACGTGGAATTGACAGGGGCAAACTTTTTCCCTTTGCTGGCGCAGAAGGCGTTGGCTTCTTTGTACAACTCTGCTTTTACGACACCGCCTGAATGGGCCATCCAATCCTGCTTTGCGTACATGTAAGTGTCGTCGGCGATTTGCACAATGCCAGTGTTGGTCGACGCTCAGCCAGCAACAATCAAGCTTGCAATGACGATGAATAGTGATTTTTTCATGGGCTTTTCCTTTTTTGGAGTGGTAGAAGAACTGCTCAGTAAATGGCTCACTTGCTGGGTTATGCCTTTGGCTTTGGCAGAGATGACAAAACATTCTGAACCCACATATTGAAGTTGCCACCTTTTTCAAATGAATACATGTCGAACTCTTCGGGATACAGTTCTTTGAATTTCTGATGGAACTCAGCTTCCAACCATTCCCCTCCAATGGCGAACAGAACTTTCCCGAGTTTTTTCTCGATGTCTTTGACGAGATTCCCTTTTTGCTTTTTGGGAAGCTTTACGTTCTCGCCGAAAGCCTGGAGTTTTCTGAATGACAACTCCTGAACTGCATACACTTTGTCATTGTTCATTAACCGCCAGAGAATATCTTTCGACTGCTGACATTTGAAATTGCCGAGCGATTCCACTGCGGTTAGGCGATTCTTGTAGCTTGTTTTATCTGATGCCTGCTTCTTCAGGGCTTCAATGTTTTCTGGGGTTACGTTTTCCATGGAGACCCGCGTGGTGATTGTAGTAAAAAGGCATAACGTGGAGGTAAGCGGCGCGGCTTTATCGCGCAGCGACCGCTTGACCGTAAAGTTAGGGCGCATTGTATGGCCCAAGGAAGCGCACACCGTTGAAGTGGATCAGGTGGGACGGGGCATCAGCCACCCACACCTCGGTTTCCCATGCGATCTCGCCAAGGTAGCGGCCCATGATGGCCCGGTTTGGGAAGGCGGTGACATAGACCAGCCCGGCCTTCGATTCGGCAAACAACTTGGAAAGCTCGGCGTGTCTCTTCCCATCGACTGGCCCGTGACTGGTGACAGACTCCACCAGTAGCAGCCAATTTTTCGCGGTGAAGTGCAAGACCACATCAGGCATCTTGCCGTGTGAATCCATGTCAACACCAAGCCCGGCCAGCAAAGGCGCGTCGAAGTAACCCCACTTGTCGCCCGTGTCGCCGACATAGACCAGCACGCTACCCGGCGCAAAGCGCGGGGCGAAGTCCGCGATGATGGCCCGGATCAATTCGCTATGCTCGCCGGGGCTGAGGGTAATTTCTTTGCCCGGCGCAATCTCAACCGGGATGCGGTTTTGCACGCGCTCCATTGCGTAGCGGGCAACCAGCGTTTCACGCTCGGACAAATAGGCCGTAAGGCCGTCATGCCATGCGGGCGTGCCAAAGGTGCGCAGCAGGGTCAGCGCGGCGGGTTCGATCTGATAAACCGCCTTCGGGCTGTTCACCGGGCGGTCGGGCTTGTCTGGGTTGTAGAGGGCCACGCCAGCATCACAGAACTGGTGCATGGTCTGGCGGCGGAAAGTCTCGCGGGTGTTTGGTGCGTATTCCTTGCCGTAGTGCTGCCGTCCCCAATCCATGATTGGAGTGATACCCACAAGCGGGTTTTCAGCATCGGCCCACGCCTTGCCCGGCGTGAGGTTCAGCAGGGCCAGCAAGGAAAGAGCGGAACGCTCGTTTTGCTGCGCCCTCGGCAGGCCCAGCGAAATAATGATCTGGTGCGCGGACTCGATGTTGTTGGTTTGGTCTGTCATGCAGTCAATTTCCCTAGTTGTTCATCAATCATTTCCTGCGTGATTTCGCTGTGCCGCTTGGCCCATTCGCCAAGCCGGATAAGAGCATCACGGCTCGGGTACTTCATCAGCTTGAGGTCGGTAGCGTTGACCTGCGTATGGCCGTTAAAGCGGCGGAAACACTCATCTACGGCGGTCGTGTTCAGGAACACGGCCAGCCCTCTTGCCAGCAACTCGGGCAAGCCGCGCTTGTTCTCATGAAAGAGGTTCATGTGGTTCTCGAACCCAAGCACGGTATGGCCGCCAAAGGCAGCAGGTTCAACCACGCTAGCCACTACGCGGCGCCTTTCTTCCTTCGATGAAAAGCGGCGCACCACGCAATAAAAACCGTTCGGATAAAGCCACTTTTCTGTCGCGTCGTTGCGCAGGATCGCGTTCGGCTTCTTCAAGCCCGGCACGGGCCAGATTGTCCCAGTCATGCTCAAGTGGCCGGGGTAGATCAGCGGCACGGTGCCCGCTTCGGGCATGTCGCGCAGATGCTCTTTCAATCGGAAGTCAACTACTGGCCCGGTCGATACCTTGATGCCAAGATCGGCCAGCGTGCAACGCACGGCGGGCGATAGCTCGATGGTGCTTTTCTCGGTCGTGGTGGGCACATGAATGAACCGCTCGGAATCGTCCGGGAAAACGATCCGCTCGAAGGGGTGTTCGTTCGTGGCAATGTCCGAAAAGCTGTCATCGGTAGAAGTCGTGACCGTTACCAGCCCTTGCTGGCCTCCACGCTCAAGCCGGATGATGATGTTTTCCTGTAGTACCTCGTCATCCTTGAACGCCTTGTTGCGCGAGTCGAACAGGTGCATGTGGCGAATGGCTGCACGCTCAAGAATGAAGTCACGGAACGGGCGGTAATACGGCCCATTGCAGAAGCTGCGCGGGATGATCGCCACGATCTGGCCACCCTGTGCGGCCAGCGCCACGGCCAGCGCCACAAAAGCCGAATACAGATTCACCGTTTCGATTCCGACAGAGCGCAAAGCTAGCCGGTGGGCTGAATTGCTGTTGATCTTCTTGTAAGGTGGATTAAGAATCGCGTGGGTGTACTTTGGCGTTGCCGCAGCGAAGAAACCACCAGAAAGTGATTCTGTGGCAGCGTGGATAAAATCGTCCCCTCGGACTACTGAGGAAAAATTCGCGCGGTTGCTATGCTTCTCTAAAGTCGTTCTTAAATAAGTATGTAGGGAGTCGTCAATTTCAAACGTATCCAATTCCACCTGTTGGAAATGAAAGCCTCCCAACTGCCACCGTTCCAGAAAGGCATCAGAAAGAGAACCAATCCCGGCTCCTGCATCAAGCAAGCTGCACCTACCATTTGCGTCAGGGAAGAGACTAGCCATGAAAATTGCTGTTTTCGCGGGCGTAAGAAACTGGCCGAACTGCGATTTTTTACTCGCTTCGGTTTTTTTGGATATGTGCAATCTTGTTTGTTCAATCGACAGCAATGTTAAGTCTCCTGATTTGCGGCCTAACGTAAAGGTAACGGGCACGCCCGGAGGCAGCCCAAAAAAGTGGCAAGCCGTTGACGCCGCGCAAGCCTTAACGAAGTCGCGGTAGGCGTGTCCGGTTGACCGTTGGGTTAGGTACCTGATGTACGAAAGTGCATTCAACAAACACTTGCCGTAACGAGCTTGCCTTTCTTTAGGTCAACACCTATGTAACAAACATACCCATCTTGTTTGGAGTATTGGCACAATATTGCTCCGCCATTTTTGGTGCGCAACCGACTTCCCTTTTCTTCATTACATACCTCTTTTACATCTGGGCCAATTTGATTGAAGATGTCCTCTGCTGCTTTTCCCAAGACTTCAATAGATACTTTAGCGTCTTTCTTTGTCGGCGCTATGGGATCACCGATGGCACCTGAGTATAAGTTGTAATGAGATTCCATTGGTTTATATTCTTGGCAAATAGCTGCGAATGAAATTAAGAGCGCAACAAGTCCGATAAGGGAACGAATCATGAGCGAACCTCTACATGGATATGGTCATCATGCCCTACAAGGGCTACTACTCCGTTAATGTGGGGATCATTAAACATAATCTTGTTGACCATGCCTGATGATTGTATCAATGATACCAAACGTTTGGTCCCAGCTTGATCGTAGTCCTTGCTTTTGTAGGCCACAGGAAGATGCGCCCCATCCTTACGCAAGGCGCGAATATCGACTTGCAGACCATTTTTGTGCGAGCGATGTGGAGCAAACCGCCCGCCATTGGCAAGACTGATATTTCCGCCACCAAATTTTCTGCTATCGGATGCAGACCAGTGAAGCGCTAACCAGAACAAAAAGGTGAGCATGGCTGGGTGGGCGTATTGGCCATGACCACCGGTAGGTGTGCCATATACATAGTAGCCAGCCTCCTCAGGGTTTTGTGGCAATGTAAAGTAACCGCGCTTATCTTGGGATGTCACTAAATCCTCCATGTGTGGATATAATTTGTTTGGTGCCTAACGTAAAGGTAACGGGCACGCCTGGCGGTGGCCCAAAAAAGTGGCAAACCGTTGATGCCGCGCAAGGCTAAAACGAAGATGCGGTAGGCGTGGCCGATTGACCGTTGTGTTGGGTGAGATGGTAGCACAAGACAGCGAACTGTAGAACACTGAATCGAAAAAATGCACACGCACGCGGGCATGAGTGCAACGCATGCGCGAGGACACACTGGTGCGCGCCCAAGCGATAGCGGTTGAATTTGGCGACGGAATTTGCATGGGGGCAATGTGATGCCGATCCGCCCAACGTAAAGGTAACGGGCACGCCCGGAGACAGCCCAAAAAAGTGGCAAACCGTTGATGCCGCGCAAGACTAAAACGAAGTTGCGGTGGGCGTGTCCGGTTGACCGTTGTGTTGGAAGTCACCCTTTATCCGCAGGTAATGGCACTTCGCCGTTTCGGAACAAGAGATCAATCTTCGCTAGTGGTGCTAAAATTGTTATTTTCCACTTACCATCACTCAAGCGCTCGGCGCTCGCGTCAACAGCACATTTTTCCTTAAGTGCACAACGAACAAAACTGACTTTTGTTCGTTCAGCGGCCACCTTTACCGTAGCGCCTGGACAAAAATAAATGGTGTCAAGGATGGGCCTGTACGTCACTTCAGTCGTATTTCCTAGGCCAGCACTAGCCGAAATGATTTCGATATCTTCTTTTGCATAGGAATTCATGTTGGCTCCGCAAGCTGAAATTGTGAAAAGTCCTAAAAATATCATTCCCCATTGGGGGAGATGGGCCCAGATTTTCATTGTTACCCTTTTCGTTTGAACATACTTAAGGCTGGATTCGCGTTTAACTGTTTTGGGCTGCTAATTGTCGGTGCCTGCTTTGCTTCCAAAATTAATATATTACGCCCCAATTCTCTAGGCGTTTCTACACCACCCCAGTCGTCTGCATCAACATCCTCGCCTATCACTTCTTCAACGATTTCACTTGCAAACGAGGAGCAATTATTTGTATAACGCCAAGTGACATTGGATTGCATTAGCGCATTGAAATGTTTTGCCTGAGCGTCTGATAGCCGATAGTATCTGCTAGCCGCCGATTTGGATGAGGCTTCCATTCCGACGCGTATATCTGAAGCAGGGCCGTTATCAACAACACTGGGATGTGCGTCCGGTCAAAGCCGATAGAATTTCGTTTTTCCATCATGCGTGATGGTCAACCAAGCATGCCCACTCGTAAAGTCTTGGGTATCTCCTGCTACATTGCTGTGGATACCTAAAATCATGTTGCCCATATAATTTCCCTCTGTAGCACGGTTGATGACTTCCAACGTTGAGCTGAGGGGATGGCCGCCAGCGGATTGATGATGCAGGCGGGGCGTGCCGGCCAGTCCGCTCGAGCGGCAAGTTCGACCGGACGCAAGAACTTGCCATTGACCATACAGGCTGCGAATTTCAACCCCGATGTAAATGAACGGCTGCCTCAGGCGCTCTTCGCCTCGATTGCCCTGCGCTCAATTGCCTCGCTATTTACCGCCTCAAAGGCGCGTCGGTAGTCCTCATTGGTAAACGCAAAGTGGATCGCCTTGACCGAACCCGAAAGTAGTTCTCCCTTAACCTGAAGCAGTCGCACCGGTTGGAAATAACTGCTCTGCTCGCCGTGCGGTCGCGTCAACGCGACCCAGGCAACCGTCACGGCTGCTGCCACGACACCCGCGAAAGGCAAGATGAGTTGCTGAACCGTCGAATTGCCCTGAAGGGACTCGGGCAACAAAAGGAAGCAGGCCGCCGCAGCTCCGAAGACGCCCACCGCCACAAGGCCGCGTTCAGCAACCCGCACGGACCGGCGCTTCCCAGACGGCGCGCAGGGGGCGCAAAACGGGAGCGTCAGCCGAAACGTGAACTCGGTGAAAGAGCCCAAACCTGCCTTATCGCAGCGAGAGTCCTGTTGAACTAGAGACAGCCCAGTCGAGGTTCCGCAATTGCAGCAGATGTCTGTGGGGAACGTGAACGTCACGCCGTCGTTGAACTTCAGTGGCTTATTGCCTAGTGGAATGATCAGTAGCATTAGATTTGTATCCTTGGTATCCTTGTTTTGATGTCGCCTTCGCGAGCGCACCGTGATTTTAGCTAATGCTGGCAGGAGGGCTGGTTGCCATTATCATGAGTGCCTGTCCAAGTGTACAGTTCAACGTAGAATTCAGCGGATTGCGCGTTCTTTGCGTAAGGCCGCTGGAATGAAATGTTAGTACTTTGTATCGCAGATTGAAATTGCTGTTTTTCATTAAATTGGCTTATTGTCAAAATTTACAATTTGATCGCCAAAAACAGATCTGGCTTGTGCTTCAATTCGTTCTAGTAAGCCTGAAATCTCAAGGCAATCATTGCCCGCATCTGCCACTTCATCTTCATCGTCGGAAGTTTCTGCTAACGCTTTTAAGCGTTGCTTCTCCTTGGTAAGGGCGCAAAGTACTACTCGCGCCTCCCAATCCAAAAGCGAGACCGGAAGTTCTCTCAAATTAGCCATTTGCCACCTGCTGCTTTGACATTTTTTGGCACTTCAAAGCCAACTTGGCGAGCAAACCCTTAAATTCATCTAGTGGCATGTTTGAAACTGGGCATAAGCTGTAATGCCCCGGTCTGGCGTTAATCAAGCGTAACCCGATAGGCATCGGCGTTCCCTTACCTATTTTCCAAACCCAGCCACTCATTTGTGTGGTTTCCATGCGGCTTTTAGTTGAAAGAGAAATACCTTTGCCATTGGCTACGGCAACAATAATACCATTTATTGCTACAGTATCAATGTCCTTTGGTTGGCGAAGATGTGTCAAACGTGGATCGGTTGAATTTCCAAGACGATACAAATCCTCGGGCGCGAGGAATAGGTCTTCAGTTTCCATATTGCCCCTTTCTTTGTGGCAAGTACTAACGTAAAATTCAGTGGCTTGCGCGCTTTTTGCGCAAGTCCGCTGGAATGCAAGGTTAGCTCGATTATTGGTCAACGGAAAATTTAAGCGTACCAAATAATCGCCGTAAATTGGCTAAATTTAAGCCCATTTTGTTAGCGTGGGATGTAGCCA
>JBKJLF010000120.1:0-16863 GCA_046597185.1 Burkholderiaceae bacterium
ATACAATTCGCCCACCACCCCCATCGGTGCCAAGTCGGTGCGTGCCCGAAAAACCAGTCCGAAGAAATTGAGTCTTCGTGCAATTCTCAAGCCAATTTATGAATATAATCGACAAAATATCACCACTTTCCCCCAACCTGCCGGAGACCCCATAAATAAAAAGTATTTTTCCATCTGAAATAAACCATGGCTAGGCCAGGGTTTGCGCTTTGTTGCTGGCGTTTTTGTATCGCCAACCGGACAGTGCACAGTGAGCGCCATCCAAGGCAACAATATCAATGAACCCGCCCAAATCCTTGAGGTGGGACGTGATGAATGAAAGCGGCTTTATTGGCGCTGGTTGAGGCTTCAATAGCAGGCAAACTTGAGCTTAATAATGCGGCGGCCGCTCATCGAACACCGCGCCGCCCTCCCCCGTGCCGACATTATGGCGGCTGCTCGCCACATCACGCATTTGCTGCACCAAGGTGGCGCACAGGGCTTGCAGTTTATCAATCTGCAATTGCTGCTGATAGACGGTGTTATTCAAACTCTCCAGCAAATCTTCCTGATGGGCAATTTTGATTTCGATCTCGATAATGCGGTCTTCCGCAGTTTCTTGTTGTGGCACACGTAGCTCCTGGTGGGGGGTAAATAAACATTAAAATAAAAAGGATTTGACCAATTGCACATCACCAATTTTGCGCAAGGGAATAACAAAACTCTCGCGCTTTTCTTTTGGCGTGTTTTCATAATAGACCAAGGTGATGCGGGTGGTAATGATGGGTATTTGCAGATTTTTTTCGTCAAAATTATAACCCCCGGGGCCGTAATTGCCCCAGTAATTGACGAATACATGATACGCCCCGTGCAAGGGCGCAGCGGTAGTAAACATTTCCGGGCCGGGGCCGTCCACGCTATCCACATCCAAACCACCGCCGCCGTTTAACACGGGCCGGGCGAAAAACGCGTGCTGGCCGTCTGGCGTGATGATGTGTAAATCCACTTCTGCTTCCGGCGCATCCCACGAGCAAATAATGCGCAATTGCGGGGTAATTTGATTCGGGTTGGCTTCGTAAAACTGCACGCGTTTGCTATCGCTTTTGCTGTCGCTTTTGCTGTCGCTTTTGCTGTCGCTTTTGCTGTCGCTTTTGCTATTACCTGCCGCACTTTTTACTTCCACCCCGTTGGAGCCAGTGCCAAAGGCATAAAAGCGCTGAAACTTGCCGTTTTCGTCGGTATTCAACACCGTAGGGTTGCCATTGACGATGAGCTGGCCGCGCTTTTCCTTGCCCACATTGCGGATGCTGCCTTCAATCAGGCGGCGCGCGCGCTGGGCACCGCGATCAATTGGCGGGGTCGGATAAGCCACGCGGGTATCGCCGGATTTATCGGTCAAGCCGCCATAATTCCAGCCGCCCAAGGGGGTTTTCAACTCAATTGTTTCTTGTGCCTGCACCGGGCACCATTTTAACGCCCCGGCAAACAGTAGCGCCAATGGTATCGCAAGCATTATCCCACTCAATATCGCCTTCATTGCTGGCCTCATCTGCTCAAACTGAATTTATGGATAATGAAACGACTTAATCAAGGTCAATTCCCCCGCACGTCGCAGCGGTATTTGCACCACTTCGCGCTTTTCCGAAAGTGTGCCTTCCTGGCTCACAATCGCCACCTGGGCGGTGGTGATGACTTGCTGCTCCGAACTGCCACCATAATAATTCACATACACATGGTACACGCCCTTGGGCGGGGCCGGATTGGCGTAAATTTCCGGGCCATAGCCGGAGGTGACATCCACATCCAGCGCACCGCCATGCGCGCCGATGCGTGCGCCGTAAAAAACATGGTCGCCATCGGGCGAAACCACGTGTAAATCCAGATCGGTGCCCGGACTATCCCACGACAGCAGCACCCGCAAGCGCGCTTGCGCACGGCCTGCGTAAGCGTCATAAAACTGCACACGCTTGATGGATTTGCCATCGCTGCTGCGCACTTCCACATTATTGGAGCCACTGCCAAAGGAATAGGGGCGTTCAAACTTGCCGTCTTCCTCGGTCAGCAAAGGCATGCCCGAACCATTGACCACCAGTTTGGCGGGTTGGTCTTTTTTATTGGTGGCAATATGGCCCCGGATCAAAGCACTGGTTTGATGTCCCCGCGCATTGACTGCCACCGCCGGGTAATGCACTTCCTGCAAAAAGCCACTGGCCTCGCCCGCGCTATTGCGCCAGCCGCCGCGCGGCAACTCCACCTCTACTTGCGCCATGCTACTACCTGCCTGCCCTGCCAGCATGGCACACAGGCTGATGATTGATAATTTGCTTTGCATAAAGTCTACCCCTCTACGGCTTCATTAATTAAGCGCCGCGCCCATCGTTCGATATAAGTTTCATCTGCCCCACGCGGATGAAACCGAAATGCCAAATGTAAATATTCATGCGCCAGGGTGATGCGTTGATCCAGACTTTGCCAGCCGCGCACATAAATGCGCAAACGGCCCTGATCCGAATACGGGTGGCCCTCGGCCAGGCTGCACACTTTAGGCGGCTCGCTCAAGTATTCAAAACCCGCTTGCGCCCCCAATTTGGCGCGCCAGCGCTCTGCCGCTTGGGTCAGCCAATTTTCTGCCGCGCTCAAACGCACGCATTCGCTGTGGCCATTAAAACTGCCCAGCGTGGCTTGCGGGAAGGCATGCAACAGGATGCGTTCAAAATCCCAGCCCTGCCCGGCTTGCTCTACCGCAGCGCGCCAGGCCAAACGGTTGGTGCCGGGCTGGTCGCTGTGGTAATGCACGCTGACGCCTTGCAAAACCATTTCATCGGTAAACCAGGCCGCATCCAGCGCGGCCTGATTCGGTGGATTGGGGCTGACGCGCTGGGTTTGGCTGGAATCGGCAATCTGCCAACACGCGCCGCCAAACTGGCCATTTTGCAACAGATAACTACGCGCCGCAATCGCCAGCGCGCGCGCCGCCTGGGTGGCACTGGCGTCACCCTCGCGCAGCACCACGCGCGCCACGTACTGGTTCAAGCCCATGCGTGCGCTGATGCGAGGCACAGATGTGGACGCAGACGTGGATGCAGATACGCGAGCAGGCGCGCGGGCGTAAGCCAGCTTGAGCTGGCCATCAGCTTGAATTTCCAGCGTATTACCATTGACGAATTGCAGGCGGTAGCGCCCTTGCATACGCCCCGCTGGCGCTGGCACCGACTTTGCACCGGATAAATTGCTCACGCTGCGCAAAGGGTAACGGGCAAAAAAATCGACATCAACACAGCTCGCCGACTGCCCCTCAGTGGGTAATTGCTGCCAACGTGGCACAGGCAATGCAGCCGCCATTGCGCTGGCCCAATTGGGTAGCGCAAAGCGGCTGGAGCCGGGGCCGCCAAACCAAAACGGCGTGCCATCCACCAACCAACCCGCCGCACCGCCAAAGGCGTTGCCAGCGCGGTCATGCCAGGAATACGTTTTATAGCGCATGCCGGTCCCCAGCCGCGTCCACGCCTCGCGCCCATACACGGCTACGCCCGTTTCCAGCAAAGCACTGCGCGCGGCGGCCTTGGCGGCGGGTGAAAATTGATCCAGCGCTTGCAATAACTCTTGCAATGGAACTTCGGTGGCGGGCTGCAAGCGCTTTACATCCAGCAGCCACGACGGCGGCGGCGGATTGGCAGCATTGGCAGCATTGGCAGCATTGGCCACATTAGCGACATCGGCAGCATCGGTAGCATTGCGGGCACTGCCGGCACGCTGCCAGGCTTGCCACTCTCCAGCGCTCACGCCCAGCCGTTGCAGCGAAAAATACGGTGCGCACGAGCGTGCCAGGGCCAGGTTTCTATCGACACTGCCACCGGGGTCACAACAATACTTGTCTTCTTTTTCGACCTTTCTGGCCGAGCAGGCATACGGCGCTTCTTGCGCCTGAGTATCAACCAGATAGGCGTAGACGAATAATTTCCACAAACTACCCAGCGCTACACGGCTGACACCATTTTCTACCGGGGCCGCGCCTTGGCCCAGCGCGCGCACCTGAACTTGCTGTACGCCCGAGCCGCCCTGCCCCGCCTCCAGCCATGCCACGCCAGCTTGCGCCAGCGCTGGCGCAGGCCATAGCATGGCCATGGCCGCCAAGCACCCCAAGCCCGGTATTGGACTGAACACCGGGCTGAAAGTGAAGCTTAAAATTGCATTCTTAACGAATCTCAAGCTGGGCACGAGCTTTCTCCTCGAAGGCTTTTTGCTCTGGTTGATACATGCGGTAGTAACGCGCTGCCGGCATGGCAAATTTACCTGTTTGCGCAGCCCGCACCAAGTGGCGCACGCTCACCGTGCCGCTCAAGCTTTCAATCGGCACCGCATAACCGCGTGGCGTGAGTTGATAGCGCGCCCGTTCCAAGGCCTGCGGCTCTTTTTCTTTTCCTTGCAAACGAATACCCCAGGTGGTAGCATCTGCACTGGTGCCCGGTGGCAAGGGAACTTCGACAATACCGTATTGCAGCGGTGAGCCACTCTTCAATGTCAACACCACTTCATCCAGATACACTTCATCGGTACTTAAAACGTCATCCTTGCCCAATAATTCGAGGGTAAAAGTGGCCCTGCCGCTGTTCGGATCAGGCACTGGCTCAGCCTCCACGCTGGCGCTGGCAGCCGCTTTATTCTTATCCTTGGGTTTGGCTGCGGGTTTGGGTTCATCCACTTTCTTTAAACGGTAGATATTGCGCTGCACACTCACGGGCAAGCGGCTGGTTTCCGGCTCGCGGCTGTCAAATTGCACGACCGCATTCATCCCGTCAGGTGGCGCATTCACCAGTTTAATGCTGGTAGGGATGGCAGCGGCATTGCCAGCAGCATTACCAACAGCCGCGCCATTAACCGACCAACGCAACAGCTTTTGCCCGGTCAGGCTATCCATCGACTGCCACAGGCCTTCCACCTCAATTTTAGCCGCACGCGCCATCAGTGCCGGGTCGCGCCCCACACCCAGCGCCCGATGCGTCCACAGCAGGGTTAAAGCGCGGTCTATGGTGGCCCCTTCGGCGCGCACCCGCTCCAAAATACCCGCCGCTTCCGCAGCAGGCCGTTTACCCGCCAGCAGCAATAAAGCTTGGCCAAGGGCTTGGCCATCCTGCGCCACTTTTTGTTGCGCCGCATCCAGCCGCGCACTCAAACCAGCCGGCACATTACCCCGGCTTTGCTGCACCACATACGCCGCCAAAACCATGCTCATGGCTTGTTGCACATCGCCTTCTTCGCTGCCAAATACCAGGCTGTCCAGTGCTGTTTTTTTGCTGGCAGCAGCCACGGGGTTGCCCGGATTAACCGGATTGACATTCCCCAATTCTTCGGCCAACGCTTCTGCCATCGAGCGCATCGGCAAGCCCATTTCTTGCATCCACGACAAAATCAGGGCGCGCTGCCACAGCGATTGTTTCGACCCCAGCGTCTCGTACACTTTGATCAAGCGCTCGAAGTGGCCTTCCGGCAAAGTCAATTGCAAGGCGCGGCTGGCGTGCCAGTCGGCATAGTAGGCATACGCAGTGAGGAATCCATCACCTTCTTTTTCTGGCGTCGTCCACCAACTGAAGGAGGCTTCCGGCCCGGCCATTTGCGCCAGACGGAAACGGTAGCTGTGCAAGCGTTGATTGAGTTGCTCGGCCATGCGGGTTTCGCCCGGCAATACCGATTGCAGGGCCAGGCTGTACGGGATCAAACGGCTCGCAGTTTGCTCAACGCAGCCGTAGGGATAATCCAATAAATCGTCAATGATGCGGCGCAAATGGGTGGTGGCATTGTCGGCAAATTGCAGGCGCAGGTTGCTGGCATCCGGCGGTAGTTTGAGCTGCGTTTGCTTACCCGCCAGCGGCACATTGATCGAGCGTTGGCTTAACCAATGCACGGGCACCGCTTGCAAGGGTACGCTTAAGGCGTCGATGGTTTTGCCACTTTTTTGCAGGCTCAAATCCAACTGGGTATCCCCCGCACTCACATTCAAGGGCAGTTTGACGAAATTGGCCCCCGGTTGCAGGGTCACGCTGTCGCGCTTGTTTTTCAACCCCGCACCATTGGCGATAAAATCAACTGATGCTTCTTTATTGCCCTGATTGAAAATCGCCACACTGGCAACGGGCTGGTCGGACGAACGCAACCAATTCGGGCTGGTCCATTTAACGTAAAAGTCTTTGTCCGAGCGCACATACGACACTTGCTGCCCGACCGTACCCGTGGCGGCCTGGGCGCGCACGGTGATGCGCCAGCGTGTGAGGGAATCGGGCATGATGAACGATACCGTGGCGCGGCCATTGGCGTCGGTCATGACGGTGGGTTGCCACAAGGCGGTATCTTTATCTTCGCGCCGGGGCCGCTCCAATACCTTCAATGCCCGTTGATGGGTTTGATTATGGCGCGGCAAGGCCAGTTTTAAGGGTGGCTTGGATAAATCGTAGGCGATAAAACTCAAACTGGCCGAGGTGCGCACATTATTGCGCCTGGGATGAAAGAAAAAGTCCAGAATGTCCGGCGCAATTTCGGGTTGCAACACATAAATCATTTCATCCACCACACCCACGGTGAGCATGCTATTTGCCGCCGCCTTACCGCCTATGCTGGCCGTTAAATCGAGCGTAACTTTATCCCCCGGTGCATACACGGTTTTGTCGGCTTTGAAGGCGACTTCAATTTTAGGCTGCTCCACTTTCAGGCCCAGATTTTGAAAGACGTATTCTCCGCCCTTCACATACACCACCGAGAGCGTAATATTGGGGCCAAAATCGTCTTGAACCGGTAAATCGACACGCCATTGATTCGGGTTTAAGCGTTGCGCTTTGATCCAACCCGTGCTACTAGCCAACAAGCTGGTTTTTTCCACTTTGTCACGCTCCAGCGTCAACAAGGCTTGATCCACGCTTTGCGGAAAAGTGATTAAGGCATGCGCGGTTTCGCCCGCTTTATATTGAGTTTTGTCGAACACCATTTCAATCGATCCTTGCGGCGCACCCACGCCCGGCCCACTCACATAATGGGTGGTGGCCCCGACGATATTGCCCTGGTCATCACGCAGCGAGACGGTATAGGTGCCCGCTTCGGCAAAGCGCAGATTGAATTTGCCGCCTTGCTTGCTATCCAACTTATTATCTGACTTATTATCCAATTTCAGATCCAGCTTACCCTTGTCGCTTTTTTGATTTTCCAGCCGCACCCAATCCCAGGCCACGGGCATGCCCAGCGTGCCGCTCAAACCACTGGTGGGCAAAGCCCGGATCGCAAAATCCATCGCTTCACCTGCGGCTGAAAAGCTGCGCTCCGCTTTCACCAGATACGTACCGGCACTGCGTTCAATTAAAAATTCTTTGGTGGCACGCACCCGGTAAGCCGCGCCATCGGTCGCCAGCGCCGACAAAATATAGCGGCTGGGTTCTTTGGCGGCGGGCAAATCGAATTTTGCCACGCCATTTTTATCGGTTGTGAGATTGCTGCTTTCCACTTTCAAGGCAAATTGGCCGGAATAACCCAAATCCCCCTCCACCATGGTTAAGCGTTGCGCCCTTACCGTGAGTTCAACCTGGGCATTTTTGACCGGTTTGCCATCCGGGTACAGCAATTGCAATTTGCCGCTGACGCTTTCATTGGTTTTATAGTCGCGCTTGTCGGCCAGTACATTGATTTCAAAATGCGGTTTTTGATATTCAGCCACCCGAAACGCAGCGCCGTAGTGGTTACCCTGATGCGAAAAACGGATTTCATAACCACCCGCCACCGCATTATCGGGCAATTGGAAGCGCGTATCGCTACCGGTTTGGGCCGTCAGGTTCAGGGTTTGATTCGCCACCGGGAAGCCATTGGCGTCCAACACGTACATTTTCAGCTCGCCCGCCTTTACGGGGATGGAGTCGCGCGCGTTTTGAAAATCACGTCCCATGAATTTGATATACACCAAATCGCCCGGGCGGTACAAAGGCCTGTCCGTCACCGCATACAGTTTGGTGTTGTAGATTTCACTGTCGTAGTAAAAATTTTCCGCCACGAACACGCCGCCCTTGGCATCTTCGCCATAAACATAGGTTTTTTCTGGCGCACTGCGCTGAAATTGAACCAAGCCACTGCTATCGGTGGCGGCACTAGCGAGCACGCCCACGCCATCGCTCCACACGGTTTTGGCATCCACCACGGGTTTACCGGCTTGGCGCTCGGCCACCCACACCATCATTTGCTGGCTCGATACTTTGGTGACCGCAATCGAATCGGAAACAAATACCAGCGTGACGGCACGCTCTTTACCCGCCATCACTTCCACCAGATACAGGCCCGGCGCTTTTTTGCCGAGCGGGATCATGATATTGCCTTCTTTGGGGGCTAAAAAGTCGGAACTGCTACCATCGAGCTTGACCCCGGCTGGCGGTTGAATCACTTTGGCCAAATGCACCGGGTAGCGAAAACTATCGACCAAAGTATGCGCTTTGAGCGGTTGGTAAAGGGGATTAAGCACCGTTGGGGTGGCGGCTTTTTGCAGTGGATGGGTGCGGGTTTCCGGGCTTTGTTTAGTTACGGCGGCACGCGCATCACGCGAGAACCATTGGCGGAAAGCCATGCGCGAATCCACCCACCAATTATCCCAAATCGCCGCCAGCGCATTGCCGATGCCGGGGCCGACGTATTTGCCATCAACTTGAATGCGATGCAGGTTTTTTTGCGCCTGTAAAAATTCCAGCGGTTGCTTGACGCGGTAGACATACACATCAACCCCGCCATATTCGCCGATGGCGCTCATGCCTTGCGTCTCCAGCCGCACCTTGGCGGTGTCTTGCGAACCATAGGCCGCGTCGCTGAGGAGGAAAAACGATTCGTCTGCCTGGGCCGTGAGCGTGAAAAATTGACTCCACAGCAGAACAAATATCAGATGTCGAAACAGGTTTTTCATAGTGATTCTCTTAAGGTCTATCATGATGTCGATTTTCATGGCGGGTTTCATATCGATTCAGGCCGATAAAAATTGCAGGCGGTACACCCCCGCAAAGTTAGGATTATCCTGTGCCGGGTGCCAACGGGTATCGGGCCAGCGTTGCAGTTGGCGCAAATCGGCGGCGCGCAAGCCGTTGTCGTGTTTTTCCACCGTGCCGGTATGGTAGGCAATAAAATTACCCATCCACACCATCAGATGCTGGGCATCGCCCTGATCAAAAAATAATAAGTCACCCGGTTGCGCCTGATTACAGTCTTTGCCCTGGAAGCGGGTATTTTCTTGTACCAGTTCCAGCGCGCTAACCCAGGCTGACTTGCTACCGTCGGCCAAACGCCAGTTGTGGCGCAGGCTTTGTTGCGCCAGGTCCAGCTTGAATTCGGGCGGCAGGGTTTGCCCCGCCATGCCATTGGCGTGCTTCCATTTGGCGTCGTGCTCACGCAGCGCTTCAGCCACTGCGAAACGCACGAGGCCCACGCAATCGCGCTGTTGCCAGCGCGGGGTGGGGCCTGCTTGCAACTGGGCGCGGATGATGCGCACCATCCAGGCGCGGAACAGGCGCGATTGGGCGGGTGCGAAGGTGGCCACAGGCGTAGCGTCGTGCGCAGTGGGAACACCGGCTTTGGACGTTGCTGATGCGGTGCAAATTGCAGGCAGGCACACAACCAGACTAGCAGCGCCCAGGCTGCCGCCGGTGCTGGCCACTGCGGCCGATTTCAAAAAATCGCGCCGTTTCATTTCTTGCCGTCCTGGGTTTGCCACTCTACCCGCTGCCAGTCTGCCTGACGTTGGTTGACCAATTCCAATTTATACGCCGGATAGCCCGCCAAGGCTTTGATACGACCTGGCAAATGGGTTTGCACCGCATCGTGCAGATTTGAATTGTCACGCACACTGTCCATCATTTCGCGCTCGGCCATGGCGGACAAGGGGCGCGGTGTGATTAAGGCCAGGGTGGCATTGCTAGTGCCCATTTGGTCTGCCACACTGGGGTGGGTACGTGCGATGGTGGCCAGCGCCTTGCCGGCCAATGCGCCGTCGGTGGAAAAGACAATATACTCGCCGCGTGCGGCCAGGGTGGCATTGCCCTTGATGTCGTCCTTTTTGGCCGTCTTTTTACCAGGTTTGGCATCAGTTTTGGCCTCGGCCTTGGCATCTGCCCCGGCGCTACGCCAAACCATCACATCGCTGCCCTTGTGGCGGCCATCTTCCTGCGCATTTTTCAACGCCCATTTGGCCATGATCGGAAACACCGTATTACGCTGCGCCAGCGGGGTTTTCAAATGCATCACAAATACCGGGGTGTAGAGGGTGGATTCGCGATACCAGCACGTGAGCGCGCTCCCTTCCAGATTGGGCATGGCCGGAAGTTCGGGCTTCTTTTCGGCTTCACTCAACACTTTCTGCAAGATGGCGGCATCCACCGGCACCACCACACAAGCAGCCGGGTTGGCCGGGGCAGCGCGCCACAGTGCCGCGTCACCGGACGCGTTGCGCCCTTTTTCCAGCCATACCGAGGTGGACCAGGCATTGCCAAAATCAAAGCGCAAACCTTTGACGCCCGACAGCAAACCACCATAACCCAAAGCCAGCGTGGGCGCGCCCACCACAAAACTGTGTTTATTGCTCGCGTTATTGCTCGCGTTATTGCTTGCTTTAGGGTCGATTGCAAATTGGCGCGCCAAGGCATCTTTTTGATCAAACCAGCTCGCAATCGCTTTACTGGCGTCACCATTGATTTTATCGCCTTCCGCCAGCAACAAACCAGGGTCGGACAGCACCACCAAGGTATCGCCCTGCCCGATCAAGAGCAAAGTGCGGCGCGAGTTGACTTCCAGCGCCATCACCTTGGCCTTGCCTGCGGATGTGCTGATTTCACCCGCGTCTTTGAGTTGCACGTCTTTGAGGGCGACTCTGGCGGCCATTTCCAGCACCTTGGCCAGCATATTGCGCCGCATTACCAGCGCATAATGGCGTAGCGCGCCCTTACCGTCACGCCAGAGCGCCATTTCGGCGGGCTCATTGAAAACACTGATCAAGATTTGATCGCTCAATTCAAGATTATGCTCGTAAGCAATACGTTTGATGGCGCCGTTGACGCCAAGCTTGTCTTCGTGTTGCTCGTAGTAAAATGCCAAATCTTCGGTCAAGACATCGCGCGCAATCGGCACTTTGAGCAAATCACGCGGCATTTGGGCCAGATTATTGCTGCGAATCAAGGCATCCGGTTGCGCCAAATTCACTTGCAAACGCGTACCTGTGAAGCGAAAATGTTTCCAATGACTGATGGTTTGAAAAGCGATTGCCCCGACGGCAAGCACACCCAAACCGACAAAAACCCAAGTGCGACGCATACATTCTCCCTGTTTCCGAACCTTGATCAGATACCTTGACAGGCATCTTACGGTGTGTTGGCAAACTACGCAAACGCGAATGACGAGTTTTTGTTGTATTTTGGTAGTGGCTTAATCATTTTCAGCGTTTGCAGGCGCAGCCGGGTTTTTCCAACCCACAAACTCCGAGGGCCGCAAACCATAGCGCACCAATACCCCCTCGTGTAACTGGCGCAATTCATCCACGATTAACGCTTGCACATTGGCACGCTCAGGCGCTGGCACTTGCGCGGCGACTGCTTGCACAATCACGAAGAGGGCATCGCCTGGCTGCTGCAGGACGATATCGCGCACCGTGGTTTTGATCAAATCGCGATACCTCAGACGCACCGGATCGGGCTGCGCCATATTTTGTTGAATCGTAATGTATTCGCGGGTCGAGCGCTGATAAGCCTCCACGTATAAATCACGCAATAATTCGATGCGCGTCATTTCATACACGCCGAACAGGGCTTCGACATAAGCTGGCTCAGGCACGTCCAGGAAGGTGAGCGGGCATAGATTGGCACGCAACAGCGGCAAATTGGCCGCCAGCCGCGACGTGCGCTTGTTGACATCGGCAAACGGTTGCAAATAAGGCAAATGTACCATGATAAAAAACGATTGTTCAAACGGATCGAGAATTTGGTTGGCCTTGGCCAACATCAGATCGAACATGACTTCGATGATTTGTGGCAAGGCCAGCGGGTGGTAGGCGCTATGCCCGATACCCACCGCGTGCTGGCGCAAGCGCCCTTCGTCACGTTTTTCAGGCAACAGGTTTTCTGATAGCGTGGCATGCAAATTACATAGCATGAAACGGTCAAAACACAAGGTGTCGATGTTTTCCAGCAGCATTTCGATGGCGCTTTTGTGGTTGAGAATCATCTGGGTTTCCATGACCGCCTTGCCTTCTCCGGCCTTGCCGTTTTGGATCAGCTCGCGCGTATCAAGCCAGGTATAAGTATTACCTTCCAAATTGGATGAGGCCCACGACAAATCGATCAGCAAACGCGCCAGCATGGCCCGCCCATGCGTGCCCGCAGGCGCGTTGGCTTCTTTGGTTTGGCCGATTTGGTGCAATTGGTGGCGCACCGAGGCGGGCAAATAAAAGCTTTGATTGGGTTGGTATTGTTCGAGAAAATCCTGCCGATAACCCACTGGCGCACGCTCAAAAAACGGTCGTTTGAGGTAAGCCAGAATGTCACTGCTATCCAGCGAGGGCGAAATTGTGGCAGAAACGACGGGAGAAACATGATAGGGAGCACGCTCCTGACGCAGCCCAAAGTGTACCCCCGTCAAACCGGTTGTCACATAATAACGCCGCGCCCGCCCTGCCCCCAGGCCAACGATGAGGTCATCGTCAATGAGTTGCCCAATCCAGCGCTGCGCAGTACGGCGCGCAATATTGGGCTGCAAGACTTGCAACTGAGCCAAAGTAACGCCGGACGCGGCCTGGCGAATGAAATCAAAAAGTTCGTAAGCGGTATTCATGGCATAGTCCACCAGGATTTCGAGGAAAAAGTGAAGCTAATGCGCCACATTTTAGCATGAAAAATAAAAACTGCGCCGAAAAAAATCGATATAGCGCCAAATATTAAAAAAACCGCGCCAAACTTCAAAACTACGCCAGTGGTGAAAAAACATCACAATATTTTCACTTCACGTGCTCCCAAGCTGTTGCACGCTTATAATCAGACAATTGGCAATACACATTTTGGGGAGGGGATACTCATGAAACTGAGTAATTTGAAGATCGCTTGGCGCTTGGGACTGGGCTTTGGCCTGATCCTCATCCTCATGGCCAGCATTACCGCCATTTCGGTGTTTTCATCGAAACAGCAACGCGAAAATCTGACTCGCTCGGTCAACAGTACCAACGCCAAATCGGCCCATGTCTCCGTCATCCGACAAAACCTGTTCCGCCAGAGCTTGGCGGCACGCAATATTGGGGCCACTACCGATTTAAACCAAATGCAAAAAGAAATGGCCAAAATCGGGCTTGAGCGCAAAGCCTATCGCGAAAGTGAAGCCAAATTGGTGGGCATTGGTCTCAATCAAAAAGAACAAGCCATTGTGGCAGAAATGCAGGAATACGAAAAAACCAGTCTGCCCTTTGTGTAACAGGCCGAAGAATATGTCGCAGGCTATAACGCCGGACAGGCATTAAAAGTGCTTACCACCCAGGTGGCACCGATTCAGGATAAATGGCTGAGTGCGATTGACATCCTGGTCAGTCTGCAAAATGAGGAAATTCAACATAATCTGGCGCAGTTTGATCAGGCAGGCCAACGCGCCACCATCATGATGATCGTTATTTGTGCCATCGCCATGGCGCTGGCGGTACTGGTGGCGTGGATACTGAGTCGCAATATTACGATTCCTTTGATGCAAGCGGTGCATCTGGCGCAAAAAGTGGCTGCCGGCGATTTGAGTGCCTCAATCCAGGTTCGCTCCAGCGATGAAACCGGGCAGTTATTGGCGGCGTTGCGCGATATGAATGACGGCCTGGTCAAAACCGTCACCGAGGTGCGAATCGGCACCAGTGCCATTACGGTCGCCTCCAATGAAATTGCCAGGGGCAATGCAGATCTGTCTACCCGCACCGAATCGCAAGCCAGTTCGCTCGAAGAAACCGCCAGCTCGATGGAAGAACTCACCAGCACCGTCAGAAAAAATGCCGAGAATGCGCGGCAGGCCGATCAGCTCGCAGTGTCGGCCTCCGAAATCGCCGCCCAGGGTGGCAAAATCGTGGCCAAAGTTGTCGATACCATGGGTTCGATCAAGCAAAGTTCACACAAAATTGTCGATATTATTGGCGTGATTGACGGCATCGCCTTTCAAACCAATATTTTGGCCTTGAATGCGGCAGTTGAGGCAGCGCGGGCGGGCGAACAGGGGCGCGGCTTTGCGGTAGTGGCCTCGGAAGTGCGCAATTTGGCACAACGTAGCGCCAGTGCCGCCAAAGAAATCAAAGCCCTGATTACCGATTCAGTGGACAAGGTCAATGTCGGCAATCAATTTGTTGGCGAAGCCGGGCAAACCATGAATTTAATCGTTGAATCGGTGCAGCGGGTGGCGGTCATCATGAAAGAATTCACCCAGGCGGATAAGGAACAAACCCGGGAAATTGAAGATGTCAACCGTGCCATCAGCCAAATGGATGAAATGACGCAACAAAACGCCGCGCTGGTGGAACAGGCCGCCGCCGCTGCCGAGAGCATGCATGATCAGGCACAAAGGCTGAGCCATGCGGTTGATATCTTTAAATTACGAGAAGGCACCGGACAAGCCTCGTCTCGCTCATCCCGGCCCGTGCCGCAATTGAGTCGCTAACTTGGCTACCATCGCTGGCTACCATCGTAGATCGTAGGGTGGGCACCTGTGCCCACGCGGGTATGTACCACGAACCTGCACGTGGGCACAGGGTGCCTACCCTACCGGGCCAGGTTGCAAATTGACAAGAGTGCCAATTTGGGATTTTACAAAAAACTTTCCCGTTCCATCCTCATTTCTGCGAAAATCGCGAGTTCGGAATTTTTTCAATCCGTTTTCATTCCATTGTTCACCAGTTGCCTGCCGGAGTAAGCCATGAAATTTCGCTTTCCCATCGTTATTATCGATGAAGACTTTCGTTCCGAAAATACCTCGGGTTTGGGCATTCGTGCTTTGGCTGATGCCATCCAGCTTGAGGGCATGGAAGTATTGGGCGTGACCAGTTACGGCGACTTGTCGCAATTTGCGCAGCAGCAATCGCGCGCCTCGGCCTTTATTTTGTCAATTGATGATGAAGAATTTGGTACCGGTTCGGTGGAAGACACCAATTACGCGCTCAAATCGCTGCGCGCTTTTGTGGAAGAAATTCGTTATAAAAATGCCGATATTCCGATTTATTTATATGGTGAAACCCGCACCTCACGCCATATCCCCAACGATATCTTGCGCGAATTGCATGGCTTCATTCATATGTTTGAAGATACCCCGGAATTCGTGGCGCGCCATATTATCCGCGAAGCCAAGTCTTATCTGGATGGATTATCCCCGCCGTTTTTCCGCGCCTTGGTGCATTACGCCAACGACGGTTCGTATTCCTGGCATTGCCCCGGCCACTCGGGTGGCGTCGCCTTTTTAAAGTCGCCAATCGGGCAAATGTTTCACCAGTTTTTCGGCGAAAACATGTTGCGCGCCGATGTCTGTAACGCGGTCGAAGAACTGGGCCAGTTACTCGACCATACCGGCCCGGTGGCAGCCAGTGAACGCAATGCAGCGCGTATTTTTAATGCCGATCATTGCTTTTTTGTCACCAACGGCACCAGCACCAGCAATAAAATGGTCTGGCATTCGACGGTGGCACCGGGTGATATTGTGGTGGTGGATCGCAATTGCCATAAATCAATTTTGCATTCGATTATCATGTGCGCCGCGATTCCGGTGTTTTTGCAACCCACGCGCAACCATTTGGGCATTATTGGCCCGATTCCCTTGCAAGAATTTTCGATGGAAAGCATTGCGCGCAAAATTGAAGCCAACCCCTTTGCGCGCAGCGCCGCCAATAAAAAACCACGCATTTTGACCATTACCCAATCGACCTATGACGGGGTAATTTACAATGTCGAAACCCTGCGTGAATTGCTTGACGGCAAAATCGACACCTTGCATTTTGACGAGGCATGGTTACCGCACGCCACTTTTCACGATTTTTACAAAGATATGCACGCGATTGGCAAAGATCGCCCGCGCGCCAAAGAGTCGATGATTTTTTCCACCCAGTCCACCCATAAATTACTGGCCGGTTTATCGCAAGCCTCGCAAATTCTGGTACGCGAATCAGAAAGTGTGCAACTCGATCAGGGTGCCTTCAATGAAGCGTATTTGATGCACACTTCCACGTCGCCGCAATATTCGATTATTGCGTCCTGCGATGTGGCTGCGGCCATGATGGAAGCACCGGGTGGGCCGGCGCTGGTGGAAGAAAGTATTTTGGAAGCGCTGGACTTTCGCCGCGCCATGAAAAAGATTGATCAGGAATGGGGCCATGACTGGTGGTTCCAGGTGTGGGGGCCGGAAAACTTTGCCCAGGATGGCATCGGTTCGCGCGAAGACTGGATGATACGAGCCGAAGATGACTGGCATGGTTTTGGCAACCTGGCAGCGGGCTTTAATATGCTCGACCCGATTAAAGCCACGATTATTAACCCTGGCTTGGGTTTGGACGGGCGCTTTGGCGAAACCGGGATTCCCGCTTCCATCGTCACCAAATACCTGGCTGAACATGGCGTGATTATTGAAAAATGCGGCTTGTATTCCTTTTTTATCATGTTCACCATCGGCATTACCAAAGGGCGTTGGAATACCTTGCTCACGGCTTTACAACAATTTAAAGACGATTACGATAAAAATCACCCGATGTGGCGTATTTTGCCCGAGTTTGCCCAGGCTAATCCGCGTTACGAGCGTATGGGTTTGCGCGATTTATGCCAGCAAATTCACGATTTTTACAAAGCCAGCGACATTGCGCGCCTGACCACGGAAATGTATCTGTCGGACATGATC
>JBKJLF010000277.1:0-2596 GCA_046597185.1 Burkholderiaceae bacterium
AACGCGCCAAACTTGATTTCTTGATGGATATGCTGCCAGAGCTGGTCGAGGAGGGCCGCAAGGTATTACTGTTCTCGCAGTTCACGTCGATGTTGGCACTCATTGAAGTAGAACTGATCGCAAGAAATATAAAATACGTCATCCTGACCAGCTCTGGCAGCATATCCATCAAGAAATCAAGTTTGGCGCGTTCCTTTACCGATTTCGCACCATCGCTTTTAATCAAGCGCGGGTCACAGCAAACTTGCCGCAGCTTTAGCAGTGCATCCAGAATAACAATTTGGCTGCGGGCAAAACCTTTTTGGGCGATGGTTTCCAATACTTTTGAATCCATCGCGCTGCGAACTGTTTCATATAAATCACGTTGGCCGCCTTCGAGCTCAACGGTCCGAACAATAATCGTTTTCGGTGGCAGTTCTTTCGCGACATCTTCTTTGCGACGACGCAAAATAAAAGGTGCCACGCGTTTGGCAAGAATTCCAGCGCGTAGACTATCGCCTTGTTTTTCAATCGGGGTTCGGAAAGTTTTGGTGAATTGTTTGCTATCCCCTAAAAAACCCGGCAATAGAAAATCAAATTGCGCCCACAGTTCGCCTAAATGATTTTCCATCGGTGTGCCGGTGATACATAAGCGATGTCGGGCTTCTATATCACGAGCAATTTTGGCGGCCCGGCTGCCGGCATTCTTCACCGTTTGGGCTTCATCAAGAATCAATAAATGCCATTTCTGTTTAGCCAGCAAGGCATGGTCGCGCCACAGAAGCGGATAGGTCGTCAGCGCCACATCGTGTTGCGTGATAAGGGGGAAACGCATCATTCGATCTTTGCCGTGCAAGGACAAAACCCGCAGGTTCGGCGCGAAGCGTTCGGCTTCACGTTTCCAGTTAAATATTAACGATGTTGGCAATACAACTAATGCGGGCCGGTCAAGTCGGCCAGCTTCTTTTTCCAATAATAAATGCGCCAAGGCTTGTGCCGTTTTTCCCAGACCCATATCGTCAGCGAGAATGCCGGCTAAATTTTGCTCACGTAAATATTGCAACCACGCCAGTCCTTCGTATTGATAGGGCCGCAACTCCAATTGCAAACCCTTTGGTGGTGCAACCGCTTTTATGCCGCCATGATGTTGCAATTTTTTAGCCAGCGTGGCGACTGCATCCTGGCCTTTAAACTGCCAGTTTTTTTCTTGAGAAAATTCAGATAAACGTGGTGCATCCAGTTGCGAAACACGTAGTGGCCCGGCAAACCGAGCATCGAACATATCAATCAGCGTTCGTGCCAGTGGCTTTATACGGCTTGCCGACGCGGTAAAGCGGACACCTTCGGGCGTCAACAAAGTAATGCTTTCAGCATCGGATAATTGTTTCAATTTTGCCGCATCGAGCCAGCGTGAGTCACGTTTAAACAGGTCATACAATAAAGGCGCCAGCGCTAAACGCTTGCCTTCCAGCACCACGCCTAAATCAAATTCCAGCCAACCATTGCCCCCATCTCGAAATTCGGCTTCCCATGCTTCTGCCTCCAAGACATGGTGGCGAAATTCAGCAGGAATATTAATCTCCCAACCATCACTGCGCAGCTGCTCTCGTCCGGTGGACATAAATGCTGGCCATGCCGATTGGCTCGCCAAGCCAAATGCATCAGTCGCGATTGCAATATTAAAACCAAATATGCGTGCCGGAATCGGCGCAAACCCACTGGCGCTGAGTTGTTTTAGCAAGGCGGTTTCGCGTTTAAAATCACGTTTTATCCGAACCGTCTCACCATTTTTGGTGATCACAAATTCGTTGACATCGTCTATTGCGAAGCTAAATTCGCCGTAACGAAAACCAGGCACTGCAAAATCAAATAAAATTTGTTTGTAGGCATAAGGGTAGTCGCGATATTCACTCATGCCGAAACATTGCAGGGTATCCAGTCTTAGTTGTGGCACTGGCGGTTCTTCAATGCAACGCAATTCAGCGGCTTTCAACGGGCCCGGTAAGGTAGGCGCAAGCTCGGCGAGCGCACTTGTGACCAGCGATAAATCAAGTGTTGATAGCGGCGGCAATTCAAGCACACGCGCAATATGTTCAGACGAATGGCCCGATTTTAATAGGCCTACTTCACCGGCTTGGTTATCCACGTACCACAATTGTTTCAGGCTGAGTACGTGGCGTGCAGGCGGAGTAGCAACCAATCTGGCATGCGTGCGTTGATGGCCATCCGATTGCCACTGCAGTTCTGCGCTTCGGTTCGCACCGGCATTCAATGCAACCCGGCCCTCATCGTCATAACGCAAACGTCCTGTGGCCAACATCCTCTGTAAAGCATTTTCACCGCGCACACCCGAAAGCTCAAAGCTATCTATGTAAGCTTTTTTGTCACGCATCGCCCACAGCAGCGGCAAAATACTCATGTCCTCATCATTTACAAAGCTTGGTGGATTGGTTATAGCGCGCTCGATATTATTCCAATCATCACGCTTCACCATCTGGCCGTTATCGTCTACTTTTGCTTTCAAAAAACGTACGCGCAACCCATTGCCGGGCAGTGGCACCAAACAGTAAAAAAGTACCTCGGGTCTTTTAGCCGGCTTTTTTAATGACTGACTATT
>JBKJLF010000437.1:0-9165 GCA_046597185.1 Burkholderiaceae bacterium
ATGGTGCGAATATGAATTGCTATAGCTAATTCTGAGAGCGCGGCAAGATTTGGCGGCGTCAGTATATTGCGGGAGGGGGCGCAGGGTTAATGTTGCCACGGCTTATTGAGGTGTTACTAATAATGCCAATAAGGCGCTGATGCCATCTGGATCGTTACTAAACTGCTGCGCCGATCCATTGGGCAGAAAATCAAAATCCAGCGCTACTTTACTTACGTCAATGCCAACAAATTTAGCGTCCATGTCATATCTCCCATCCTTGTAACCAATTCGACTTGTAGTAGTCATACAACCGTTCGGGCTCCGATGACTTTCCGCTTAACGTGAGAATGCCGATCTTCGCTTATTCCCGAACTTGATTGCCCCAACTCAGAGCATGGTTAGACCGATCTGGCACTTCACAATGCTATTATTCTACATACAAGGTTAGATTGTGCGAGCTACGCGAGCCACAATCTGAACCGTTTGTTGGACAAGCCCGGCCCCAATGTGCGTTTTTACTATGGAAATATCTTCTTGACCGACAGGGTTTTCCGGCGGTGCCCGTACCTCAAGCACCGCCCTCATCGTCGCCATTGCAGCAACATCCCCTTTGAAACCAACTTCACCGCCCAATTCCGGGCAGGTTTTATCTTAAACTGCCCGTTTTTAGGCCAGCCGCGCCCCCTGCTTTGGCTATGCAGTTGCCGCGCTGTCGGGGCTAGCTAGGCTTACACGCCGGTCTCCGGCACAGCGTCGCCAATCGGGCGAGACCGAGCAAACGTGGATTTTATGCGCGTGCGCACGATTTTCATCTCACCGCCACAGCAGGCGCAAACTAGCGCTGGCCTTTTTCCGGGCGATGCGGCGAAAGGTTTGAGTACCACCCGCAGCAGCAATTGCAACAATTGAATCAGTCGCTTACTGTTCGGGTGCAGCAAGCCAAAGTTGCGCGTGCGGCGAAAGCCTTTGGGCAGAATGTGCTGCACGAAGAGCTTGAGGAACGCCACGCCACCCAACGTGCGAAATTCGGTCTTACCGGTTTTGCCGTTGGTATAGCGAAATGTGACCTGACCGTTTTCACAACTGATAAAAAAGCACACAAATACACCAATGCCTTTTCGCCCGTGCCGACGTTTTTGCAATCGGCCACCCATTCTTTTGGATAATGCCGGGGCAAGGCGAGACCAGCCTGCGCGATACCAGCCAACACCTTGGCGCGGAACACCTTGGCAAGCGCCTTATGGCTGAACAGGTATTGGCTTTTCTTGACGCGCCAAGTCCGTTGTTCATGGTCGATAGCCCCCGCAGGCATGACAAGATGAGCGTGCGGGTGAAAGTCAAGCCGACGCGTGTGCGTGTGTGCAAGACGGCGACCGCACCGGGGGTGCCTTGCAGCTTTTTGTCGCTTTGACTGAAGGTGCTGACGGTTTCCCATGCGCTTTTGATGATGAGATCATAAATGAGCGCCGGGTTTGCCCACGCCAGCGGACGAAATTCACTGGGCAAGGTGAAGGTGATCATAAAATAGTCGCATGGGAGCAGCTTTTGCTTTGCCGCTCCAGCCACTGTTGGGACTCATGCGCCTGGCAGTGCGGGCAGTGACGGTTACCACACGAGTGCGGAATAAAGCGCTGTTCGCCACAGTCTGCACAGTCGGCCTGCATTTTGGGGCTCATGGCACCACGACAGGTTTTAATGGCATTCAACACCTGGCGGTGGATGGGCTGGACTTTGCCTTGGCAATCACTCAAGAAGTCGGACTGGAAGGTATCAATAATGTGCGCGAGCCTGCCCGGAAAATGCATGGGCCAAATCATTTAACGCGGCCCCAGTTGACGATGATCGAATCCATCAGCTTGTTGATGCGCGCTTGGGGCTTGCTTCACTCTCTGTAGTGAGATGGGTGTAGCGGATGGTGGTGAGGATGGAGCTGTGTCCGAGGTTCTTTTGTACTTCGAGCAAATCAACGCCCGCTTCAATCAGGTCGGTAGCATAGCTGTGGCGCAGGCTGTGCGGGGTAATCTTTTTTTTATGCCGCCAGCATCCAGTGGCGTAGTTGCCGATTGCGCGCCCTTTATTCCGCCCGCCCGGCTTGGAAACAACAGTGTGAAAAAGAAGATGCGATAGCTGAGCACGTTGGTGGCGTCAAAAATCTGTTACGCTTGAGCGATAGTGACGATATCAGGCAACTGCTGGACGCGCGGCGGTTGAACCAAATTAGGCGCGGCCCAAGGCTTGTGCAATACGTGTTCATAGTAAAACTTGAGGCCATACAAGTCGTGCTTGAGCGTGCTCCACGAGTAGGTTTTCAGCAAATCATCAAAATAGTCAGTAAGCTGCGCCTTTCGTGAGGGCATCAATTTCCTGCTTGAAATACCCGCTTGCGCGCCGTACCGCCCGCGAATAGGCATCGACCGTTTTGGGCTGCATACCCTGAAGCTTGAGTCGTTTGAGGTGGGTTTGATAATTTTGCTCGAAAGTGGAGCCGGTTTGTGGTTTAATCATGGGAATACCCCAGTAGTTTACCCCCCCCCCTTGGGGCTGAGGCGCTATTGTAATCGTTGAACGAAAAACGTAGTACGCGGGCTTTTTTCCGCGTAGCGGCTTCGACCAACCTATTTTCCTTTCAATGTGTTCTAGTCTCTTAATTTAGGTATAAGAATGGTATTTGATCGCTGGACAAGCTCCCGGATATAAAGGGTCAACTATTGTCTGTCACCAAAACCGATTGGTCGGGGCGAGTAGCCGCCTATCGCCGATTCTTCGCGTGCTTCCCGGCGCAACTGGAAGAAAATATGGGAGAGCTGGATCGCCTTCGGATACTACGAAATGCAGTTGGCCACACATTCGGTCGAGAATTGGGAGATTATAGTTCACCTCTAGTTTTCGAGGCATCGAGTTGCAGACTCTTTCCGATAAACGGTTGGTTAAATGGCTGGGCATCGTAGAGAACGCTTGCAACGCAATCGACGAGCACCTTCGCGTAAAGCACATTGGCGCGTTTGAAATTTTTGACGCTTACTACTCATGGGATAAAAAATTCCACATGGGCCATCAAAACGAAGAGGGGGCTTTCAAGCAGCTTTTTCCACCCCGACAAGGCGTAGGCGCAATGTATTTCCGCGATGCTTTAGCCTACTACAAGCGAATTTAAAATGCGCGCTAGCGAAGATGAGAATTGCTGAATCGATTGTGGCCGATGCGAAGCTGAACACCCACCTGTAATTTGTGGGCGGCGGGTGTCCAGTTGGTATTACTCAAATGATGACCCTAAACTCATATGAATCGACCATGATTACCACTTATTTGGCAAAAAATGCCTTCAAGGGCGGAGCCATATTCTCCGGCGTAGCCTTACCCCATGCCGCGCCGTCAACATTACGGCCTGTTGATTCAGCCTTGTCGTTCAGCGCAAAAAACACCGGGAAGCCTTTGATTTTAAAATTGGTCGCCGCGATTTTGCTTTGCTACTGAAAAATATATTATCTTAATTTTACATATTCAATTTAAATACAAGGCTGGGTCAGCATTCAAATTAATAAATATTAACTTCTGCAATTCCAATTCGTCACAAGCCTTGTGACGAATTCACCCGCCAAGCATCTCCACCTCAAACCCCACCACATTGCGCGTGGCCTTGGAAAATTCCACCCCCACCATATAAATCTGCCCACCCGCAGCCCGGTATTTGTCGGCATAGTGTTTGTCTTTAATCTGCTGCAAGGCTTTGCCCTGCGCGCCCTGCTCCACCACTTTAAACTCAAACAAAACCACTCGCCCCGCCAACAGCACGGCCATGTCCACGCGCCCCAAACTGGTGGCATCTTCCACCCGCACATCCAGCCCCGCCGCCGCGAAATACGCATAAAACACGCTGGCGTAATAGCCCTCATAATTGGCAATAGCATTATTCACATGCCAATTGTAAGGAATGCTGGCAAAAAATGACTGGAACAAACCCTGCAAGCGCGCCAAATCATTCGTTTCCAGCAATTCAAACAAGGTAATGGTATGGCCGCTCTGTGCGCTGGCATCCGCCGTCCACACTTCCAGCAAACTGCCAAACAAACTCTGGCGCACCTCTTCATTCGGAAAGCACAGTTTGTAATAGTATTTCCCATTCACCCGCCGCTCACCATCCAGGGTTAAATAACCAGCCTGAAACATCAGTGCAGTGGTGGAAATATGCTCTACGTCAAAGGTCGCCAGCAAACTGGCCGAGGCTTCCATTTGCCCCAGGCTGGGCAGCCAAGCTTGGCGCTCGGTCAGCATTTTGATCAGGAAACCGGGTGTGCCGGATTCAAACCAATACGGCGCGAATTTGCGTTCCTGAAACAGCAGCAGCAAATCATAAGGGTTGTACACTGGCTCACCCAACCAATTGTAGCCGTTGTACCAATGCTTGATTTCGTCAAGATCCAGGCCCGGCAACTCGGGCGCGAATACCGTCGCCACGTCCTGTGCCGTGTAGCCGCAAATGGCGGAATACTCGGGTGAGACGGTAATGTCACGCAAATTGTTCAAACCGGAAAACAAACTCACTTTGCTGAACTTGGAAACACCCGTCAAAAAAGCAAAGCGGATATCCGCATCCGCTCCTTTGATTACCGAGTAAAAACCACGCAAACAATCGCGCATTGCCAGCGCCACCGCACTGTTGTCGATATTATCCAAAATGGGTTTGTCATACTCGTCCACCAGCACCACGACCCGCTGCCCGTGCTGTTCGCGCACGCTACGGATCAGCTTGCGCAAACCGGCTACCGGGTCAAACTGCGGGTCAAGCTGCAGGCCGGGCGGCGAGTCTTGATCCCAATCCGGCCACGGCACCGCCAAACGCCGGGCATTTTCGTGCAAAATGATCGCCATACGGCGTTCCAGATCGGCCCGACGAGCCAAACCGCCATCACTAAAACTGATGTGTAGTACGGGAAACCGGACAGTCCAATCCCATTTGTCATGCACATACAAACCCTTGAACAGCGCCTGATTGGCCTCAAACAATTCCTTGATGGTATCAATCAGCAGGCTTTTGCCAAAGCGCCGTGGGCGGGACAGGAAAAAGTATTTATTTTGCTGGATCAATTGCCACACCAGCGGCGTTTTATCGACGTAATACTGGCCCTCAGAAATGATTTCTGCCAGGTTTTGTATGCCAATCGGCAATTTTTTTCGTGTTAAATCCATGGTTTTCTCCGGATGTTGGTGCAAGCCAGGCATCACTTAATTTGGCTCCCCGCCCTTCCCCCACTTGCCAGCCAATTGTTCGCGCTCCCGCGCAATCTCAGTACGTAATTCCTCTTCCGTCGGTAAATACAGCATATACTTTGCGGCAAACAACTGCTGGCTCTCGTGCAACACCGAATAACGTGCGACCACCTCGTCCCGTTCAGCACACAGAATCAACCCGACAGTCGGATTATCGCCTTCACCCCGCCGCAAATCATCAAACATGCGTACATAGTCACAGAAAAACCCCGCCCATAACGCTGCAACAGCCAAGCTGATAATTCATTAAGCAGCGTGGCACCGTAATCAGCGCGTTGCTCGCCACTTTTTTACGACCTTGCCAACGATATGGTCCGCTGGCACGAAACCCCAATAACGGCTATCGGCCGAATCATTGGCTTCAGTGAAGCGGGATAAAATGTTAGCCGAACCATCAGGTATAAAGGTCCCAATCTTGCGGCGGGGCCATTGCTTGCCATTAATGGTGAGTTGATTGTCATGGTATGCCACCGTATCACCCGGTAAACCAATCAGGCGTTTGATGTAGGCGGTTGAATGATCCACCGCATAGTCAAATACGACAATATCGCCACGCGCCAAAGGTGCGCTCAAGGTTTGGCCGCGCAGACCTATGCCATATGAGGTGTAATGACCGTATCCCCATTTTTTGATGACTATCCTGGCCCCCACCGGGAGGGTCGGCAACATCGATTCAGATGGTATTTTAAATGGTTCATAGCCAAATGCACGCAGACCCCAGACCAGCGCAAAAACCGCACAGGCGATACCCACCAAACCATACCAGCGGCTGTAAGCGGGGTGCGGTGCGTTTTCATCGATACCTTGTGCGAAGCGAAAGGCCAGCAATGGGTCAAACACCAATGCCAATAACACGGCCAGTATTTTATTCGGTTTGTTTTTCACTTTTCAGTCACCTATATTTTATTCCCCGCCTACCAGGCCAGGGCCGTACCATCGTAATTTAAAAAGCGCGCATTGTCCTGCGCCGTCAACCCGGCCAGGGTAGCGCGAATCCCGCTCACGCTTTCTTCAACCGCAATATCCGCATCCGGGCCACCCATATCGGTACGCACCCAACCCGGATGCAGGCTGACACAACATGCGCCCATCGGTGCCAGGTGTTGCGCAGCATCCAGCAACACCGAATTGAGTGCCGCCTTGCTGGCACGATACAGGGTGGCATACGAATTGGCGCGCGTACTCAGTGAACCCATCTCGGACGAAATTACCGCCAATTTGCCTTGTGCGGCGGCAACCAAAGGGCCGATGCGCGGCAGCAACCATAACGCGGCCAACACATTGGTGTGCATGACGGCATCAAAATCCTGTTGCGTGGGCGGTGTCATGGGGTCGTTTTCCGGCCCAAAGATGCCGGCATTGAGAATCGCCACATCCAGGTGCAGGGCATGCAAACTGGCAGCGAAGGTAATACATTGCCCGGAGTCGGTGACATCCAGCAGGCGGGTTTGCGCCCCGAGTTGCTCCAGACTGGCCGCATCGCCCGCTTTACGCACCGTGGCGATGACGCTCCAACCATCGGCACAATATTGCCGCACCAATTCAAGACCGATTCCGCGTGATGCGCCGATTATCAAGACGGTTGACATGACTACCCCTTAAAAGTAATAAAGTAATGAATATTGAAAGTGTCCGTTGAAAGTGCACGTTGAAATTGCACAAAATGCTCAGGCACATTGCAGATGGATCGATTGTAACCCGATTGGCATGGGCGAACAATACCAACACCCGGCCATGGCTATGAAATCGGCATGCTTGCCGTCACCCGCGTGCCCTTACCGGGCGCTGAATCAATCGCGAAGCTGCCATACAGTTCGGCCAGCCTTTGCTGCATGCCGAACAAACCAATGCCTGGCACCATGCCAGGCGCTGCGGGGTCGAAGCCACAACCATCATCCTCCACCGTCAGGATCACACAAGGGCTTTGGTAGCCCAGCAGCAGCGTAATTTTATTGGCCTTGCCGTGGCGCAGTGCATTCGTCACCGCTTCCTGGGCCACGCGAAACAAGGCCAGTTCCACCGCCGCACTGAGCAACACGGGTTGGCCCTGCTGTTCCACCACCACTTGAATGGGCGTGCCCACGGTCAGGCGCGGCAAGTCGCGGCGCAGGGCGTCAATCAGATTGATCGGGGCCAGCTTGCCCTTTTTATGGCGCAATTGATTGAGCAAATGTCGGGTTTGCGCAATCCCGTCGCGCGCCAGTTCAATCGCCCGCTCCACATACGGCAAACCGGCGTGGCCCCGATCCACAGCAGGCATATCAATATCGCCCTCCCCCATCAAAGTCTCACGCGCGGTATCGAGTTGCAGCAAAACCCCGGTCATGGTCTGGGATAGATTGTCGTGTAGATCAAGCGAAAGTTGCTGGCGCTCGGCCTGGATCAATTTGGCCTGCGTCTCTTTCAAATAGTCCAGCGCAGCGGCCAATTCTTCATGCGATTGCGTCACTTCGTTGAGCGCGACGGAATTGGATAAGGCGATGGCGGTATAACTGGCCAATACCCGTAAAAATTCGATTTGATCCGGATCGTAGGCATTGGCGCGCGGACTTTGCACCGACAGGCAACCGATCACACGCTTACCTGCCTGCAAGGGCAGGTAGACCACGGTTTCCATCGGATCACCACTCACCGGCGGCAGGGTATCACCCAAAAAGGCCAGCAATGCTTGATGGCTGTTGACGATAAACTCGCGTTGCTCACGCACACACCATACGGCGGGAAAGTGGGTCTCATCCAGATCCAGAATAACCCTGGGCAAACGCTGTTGGTGCTCGATAATGTAGGCAAACGAAATACTTCCAAATTCAACCATACCAATCAGGAACACGTCGGCATCGAGCCGGGCCATGACTTGCTCATAAACCCGTTCAAAAGCTTGCTCCATGTCAAGCGTGGCAGTAAGTTCTTGGCCGATGGCAGCGAGCTTAAGGATATCGGCCGTGCGCGCATCAATCAGCGTTTGCAAAGCCACCGCCTTGGCACCCAAACGTGTCACGCGCCAGCGCACGGCACTGTAAATCATCGCGCCGGTGATCAACAGCAGCAGCGCCAAAAACCACCAGGTTTGCCAAAAAGCGGGCAAGACCTTGATGCTGATCTGCAACTCGTCGCCACGCCATTGCCCCTGCCGATTGCTACCGCGCACCTGGAGCGTATAGTTGCCGGGCCATAAATTACCAAAGCTGGCGCTGCGATGTTCATGATCGGCATGGATCCAGTCGTTGTCATAGCCCAGCAAGCGATATTGATAGCGGTTTTTCTTCGGCTCGGAATAATCGAGCGCGGCAAATTCAAGCGAAAAATCGCGCTGCTGCGGCGACAGGGTCAGAGTACGCACTTGGCCACCTCGCCCCCTTTGCATGCCTGTCACGCTACCCAAAGGCCGATCCTGGCTATTGATTTTCAAGCTCGTTGGCACCACCGACGGCACAAAGGCCCAGGGCTGAAGGCGCGCCGGGTCGATGATGGTGACCCCCAGGGTGCCACCAAACAGCAGCAAACCATCACGGGTTTTACCATACGCACCGATCCAGATCGAACCTAAATCCAGACCGTCGGCCTTCGTCAAAAACTGAACTTGCCGCTTGACCGGATCAATCACCGCCAATTCAGTCCAGATTCGTCCGCTGGCGTCTTCCAGCAAGTTGGCACCCACATCCCTGCCCTCCGGCCCCAACCAGGCATACACGTGTTCAAATTGTGCCACCTTGCCATCCCAGTGCAAAAGACGCTCCAGGCCTTTGGCCGTATCCACCCACAAGCGGCCCTGGCTGTCAAACAAGAGGCTAGTGATATCACGGTGAATTTGTTCTAACCACCCGCACAAGTGCGTGTTGAATTTTTAGTAAGAAGTAAATAGTCGAAAACCAACCGCGTATTTCGACTCAGTTCGCGCATTTTTTCTGCGACACT